>NZ_JAUBTU010000037.1:0-4327 GCF_036705085.1 Microcoleus sp. B6-A1 | reverse complement strand
CAAGTACCATTTTTATGAACAGGCAAGATGCGTGTATCCGTGTCAAAATCAGTGTCGTGCTTTCTTCATTCTGCTAGATAATTTCAGTGCAGGCGATCGCACCAGTAACGTAAAATGTCTAAAAGCGGTCTTTGTAAAATAATTTTAGCCCCATGAGCGACGAACAGGAAAAAAAACAAATTTTGACTCAGCACCCGGAAATAATTTCCCCTAGCAGCGATGAGTTCGAGCGCAGTGAAATTGCCAGGGCTGATTCAACTTCCGCATCAGCAGAAACTACCGCAGAAATTGGCGCGCCCGAAGATATTTCAGCGCCAATCGACGCAGCCGAAACAATTCCCGTTACCGCCGATAGTACGCCGGAAACAACTCAAATTACAAGTGATCCGCCTCCAACAATTCCAACTGCCAACCCCGAACCCAAACCAGCTCGCTCGTGGCAAATCTTAGCAGTTTTTCTCAGCGGAATCTTAGTCGGTTCCGTCCTTAGTCTCGGCAGTTTGCTAGCGTGGAGAATGTATCAGGAAAGAGCGAACCTTCAAATCAAACTACCCGCTGACGTACCCCTCCCCGAAAGCCCTCCGCCTGTCGCCACAGCGCCCGTCAACCGTCGGCCCGGACTTCCCCTAGCCCCTGAAAATGGACGGCCCGCCACATTCCCTCCGTCGCCCCGTCCCACTCAAATCCCCTCTCTGTCTGGTGTTCCGCAACTTGCTTCGCCGTTGCCTTCTCCTTTGCCGTTGCCTTCTCCAACTCCAACTCCCGCTGCGGTTGAAACCCCTGTAACCGAGCGAGTTTACTTTCAAGCCGGTGCTACGGGAACTACTCTGAGCAATAGTTTGCGAGCCAACATATCCAGGCGCTACTTACTGGAGTGCAATAGCGGCCAAAGCATGACAATAAAGGTTCAAGAAGGTCAAGTTAGCGCAGCAATTATTGCTCCTAACGGTCAAAATTTAGGTACTGCTGATAGCACAGGTCAGTGGCAAGGTCAACTAGCCAGTAGCGGCGATTATACCATTGAAATTTCAGGCGATCGCCAAGCAAACTACCAAGTTAAAATTGAAGTCAAATAGCAACTATAATTGTATCAGGGGGTAGTTACACAATACATAAACCCGCCCTGGTTGCCAATTACAAATTACCCATTACTAATTACCAATGGTTGCACAAATATCTCCAAGCATCTACGAAGCAAAAACCCAAGAAATTGCCAAAGAAATCCTGAAGGCAACTCAAGACAAAAAGCGATCTTTTTTCGGTCAACTCCAAGACCAAATGCGCTGGGACGACAAACTAATGGATTGGGCGATGGCTAGCCCCGGACTGCGGGTGCAATTGTTTCGATTCATTGACTGTTTGCCGGCACTCCGCAGCAAGCCGGAAATTGCCCGCCACCTCCAAGAATACCTGACCGCCCAAGAGGTAGAATTGCCCGAAGCTTTGAAAAAATTGCTCAATTTTACTAACGCTGATTCGATTCCTGGACAATTGGCTGCGACAACGGTTGCGCCTGCGGTGGAAACTTTGGCGCACAAGTATATTTCTGGGGAAAATATCAAGCAGGTAGTTAAAACTTTAGAGCGGCTTCGCAAGGATAAAATGGGTTTTACAGTTGACCTTTTGGGGGAAGCTGTCATCACTGAAACTGAGGCGCAAATTTATCTTAACCGCTATTTGGAATTGATGGAGGAGCTGGCGAAGGCAGCAAAAAATTGGTCGCAGGTAGATGCAATTGACAAAGCTGATGATGAAACTTTGCCGCGAGTGCAAGTATCGGTAAAGTTAACGGCTTTTTATTCTCAGTTTGACCCTTTGGATGCTAAAGGTAGCGAGGAGAAAGTAAGCGAGAGAATTCGCCTGTTACTGCGCCGCGCGAAGGAATTGGGCGCGGCTGTTCATTTCGATATGGAACAGTATGCTTACAAGAGTTTAACTCTGAGCATTCTCAAAGACTTATTGTTAGAGGAAGAGTTTCGCAGTCGCACGGATATTGGAATTACATTGCAAGCATATTTGCGCGACAGTGCTCAAGATTTGCAAGGTCTTATTGCCTGGGCAAAAAAACGCGGAAATCCGGTGACAGTGCGGCTGGTAAAAGGCGCTTACTGGGATCAGGAAACTATCAAAGCGATGCAGAAAGATTGGCCGCAGCCGGTCTACAATGACAAAGTTACTACCGATGCAAATTTCGAGCAGATGACGCAGTTGCTGCTCGAAAATCACGAATATTTGTATGCAGCTATTGGCAGTCATAATGTACGATCGCAAGCAAGGGCGATCGCCATTGCCGAAACTCTCAATATACCGCGCCGCCGCTTTGAAATGCAAGTGCTGTATGGCATGGGCGACAAATTGGCTAAGCTTTTGGTCGATCGGGGTTATCGCGTCCGAGTCTACTGTCCCTACGGCGATTTGCTGCCGGGAATGGCTTATTTGATCCGCCGTTTGCTGGAAAATACCGCCAACAGTTCTTTCATCCGGCAAAGTTCCGAAGAAATGCCGATCGAACAATTGTTAGCCGCGCCCGTTGCTAACGGAAATGACCAGCTAGTTTACAGCAAAGTATTTCCCAACGTTGCCGATACCGACTACGCTAATACCAAATTGCGGCAACAAGCAGAAACAGCCATCAAATCAGTGCGGGCTAACTTAGGTAAAACCTATTTACCCCTAATCAATGGCGAGTACCAAAATACTGAAGCAACAGTTAATTCCCTCAACCCTTCCAATCCCACAGAAGTAGTTGGCAACATCGGATTGCTTTCCGAAGAACAGGCAAAACAAGCCCTGGAAGCAGCAAAAGCAGCCTCCACCAGTTGGCGAAAAACCCCCGTCCGCCAGCGCGCCGGCGTCCTCCGCAAAGCCGCAGAATTGATGGAACAGCGGCGGCACGAACTGTCAGCTTGGATGGTGTTTGAAGTCGGCAAACCCGTCAGAGAATGCGATGCCGAAGTCTCCGAAGCTATTGATTTTTGCCGCTACTACGCCGACGAAATGGAACGGTTAGAACAAGGTAAAAATTACGACATCCCCGGAGAAACTAACCGTTATAGCTATCAGCCACGCGGCATTTCTTTAATCATTTCGCCGTGGAATTTCCCCCTCGCAATTCCCGTCGGCATGACAGTTGCATCCCTAGTTGCTGGAAATTGTACTTTGCTCAAACCTGCGGAAGTTTCCTCAGTAATTGCAGCGAAAATAGCTGAAATATTGCTAGAAGCCGGAATCCCCAAAGGCGTATTTCAATACGTGCCTTGCAAAGGTTCAACCGTCGGTGCTTACATGGTGAAACATCCTGACGTTCACATGATTACTTTCACTGGTTCTCAGGAAGTGGGCTGTCAGATTTATGCCGATGCTGCGATTTTGCAGCCTGGACAAAAACACCTGAAACGAGTAATTGCTGAAATGGGCGGCAAGAATGCAATTATTGTCGATGAAAGTGCGGATTTAGACCAAGCAGTTGCAGGCGTAGTTTATTCGGCATTTGGATACAGCGGCCAAAAATGTTCCGCTTGTTCGCGAGTAATTGTGGTCGAATCAGTGTACGATAATTTTGTCGCAAGATTGGTAGAAGCGACGCGATCGCTCAATGTCGGTCCTGCAGAAAATCCCGGCACTCAAGTCGGCCCTGTGATCGATGCAAATGCCCAGTCGCGCATCCGCGAATACATCGAAAAAGGTCGCGCCGAAGCTAAAATAGCTTTAGAAATGCCGGCACCGGAAACCGGTTATTTTGTCGGCCCAGTCATTGTTACGGAAGTATCGCCCACAGCAACTATCGCCCAAGAAGAAATTTTCGGCCCGGTTTTGTCGGTGATTCGGGCTCATAATTTCAGCGAAGCGATTGCTATTGCTAACGGCACGAATTTTGCTTTAACCGGCGGATTGTATTCTCGCACGCCTTCGCATATCGATCGAGCAGCATCCGATTTTGAAGTCGGAAACCTGTACATCAATCGCGGAATTACCGGGGCTGTGGTATCGCGGCAACCCTTCGGAGGATTCAAACTTTCGGGAGTTGGTTCTAAAGCAGGTGGCCCGGATTATTTGCTGCAATTCCTCGAACCCCGCACCATAACTGAAAATATTCAGCGGCAAGGTTTTGCGCCGATTGCAGGAGTGGATGATTAATCATTCCTTTGTTCGTAGTGAGGACTTCAGTCCTCTCTCTGGCTGTTAAGTTGGTAGGGTGCGCCCAGCGCACCTTACAGGTGGGGTAACAGTAAAAAATTGTGGGAGATTAGCTAGTACAGCTCGGCGTAAGTAGACAGACTATATTTGTGGTAGAATGACATAGTTAGTTTAGACCAGTTTCGGTAGG
>NZ_JAUBTU010000036.1:52370-65508 GCF_036705085.1 Microcoleus sp. B6-A1 | reverse complement strand
GAGATTTTCGACAATCGGTTCTGGTTGAGAAGGTTGGCTCGACTCTGGTGTTTCGACAATGAGTAGATTTTCGACAACCGGTTCTGGTTGAGAAGGCTCGATCGACTCTACGATTTCTGAAACTTCGAGATTTTCGACAATCGGTTCTGGTTGAGAAGGTTGGCTCGACTCTGGTGTTTCGACAATGAGTAGATTTTCGACAATCGGTTCTGGTTGAGAAGGTTGGCTCGACTCTACTGTTTCGACAATGAGTAGATTTTCGACAATCGGTTCGGGTTGAGAAGGTTGGCTCGACTCTGGTGTTTCGACAATGAGTAGATTTTCGACTATCGGTTCTGGTTGAGAATGCTCGATCGATTCTTGTCTTTCTACAGTTTCCAGAAAATCTGCCACTGGTTGCATTCCAGGTTCTAAATCGCTTATTTCCTCTGCTGTTTCTGCAATTGGTTCAGATTCTGGTTGAGAATAGTCGCTCGACTCTACTGTTTCTACAACTTGCAGATTTTGGACAATCGGTTCTGGTTCATAATGCTCGATCGACTCTAATGTTTCTACAACTGGTTCGGATTCTGGTTCATAATGCTCGATCGACTCTACTGTTTCTACAACTTGCAGATTTTCGACAATCGGTTCTGGTTCATAATGCTCGATCGACTCTACTGTTTCTACAACTTGCAGATTTTCGACAATCGGTTCTGGTTGAAGATGCTCGATCGACTCTGCGGTTTCTGAAACAACGGGCTGATTTTCGACAATCGGTTCTGGTTGAGAAGGTTCGATCGGGAGTATCTCACTTTTGTAAAAAATGTTTTTTACAAAAGTGAGCATCCTGCTTGCTTGTTTAGATATCTGTAGCGAGTAAGATGATCTGGTTCCTGTGACACCCAAACTGAGATGCTTCCCTTTTATCGACTCTACTGTTTCGACAACTGGTTCTGATTCTGGTTGATGATGCTCGATCGACTCTACTGTTTCTACAACTTGCAGATTTTCGACTATCGGTTCTGGTTGAGAATGCTCGATCGACTCTACTGTTTCTGAAACTTGCAGATTTTCGACTATCGGTTCTGGTTGAGGATGCTCGATCGACTCTACTGTTTCTGAAACTTGCAGATTTTCGACTATCGGTTCTGGTTGAGAATGCTCGATCAACTCTACTGTTTCGACAACTGGTTCTGATTCTGGTTGAGAATGCTCGATCGACTCTTGCCTATCTGAAACTAGCGAATTTTCGACAATCGGTTGCGATTCGGATTGATGAGAATCGGCGATCGAGTCTTGAATTTCTGCTGATTCTTGGAGATTTCGATCGACCTCTGGTTCGGTGTGAACCAGATTTTCTTCCGGTTTCTTTTCAGCCGCTGTCAGCCTTAAAAACACATCTTCCAGAGTAGCGCGAGAGCGACGCATTTCGCACAGTCCAAATCCAGAGGCGACGATAGCTGTAGCAATTTCTCGTCCGGGTTCTATGTCGGGTTCGCACAATGCCCGCAGGCGGTAGCGACTCACTAAAAATTGATTGCTTGGAATCAATTCGATCGATCGAACTCCCGGCAAATTTTCCAAAGAAGGCAACAGCAGACTGTTTACCAAATCAGCCTCGCCTTCAACTTCGACTTCGTAACCCTCTCCCACCGCCAACTCTCCCATCAAATTTTCGGGAGTACCCGCAGCGACGATTTTACCGCGATTGATGATGGTGACGCGGTTACAAGTCATGCTGACTTCCGGCAGAATGTGCGTGGAAAGGATGATTGTGTGCTGGCCACCCAGACTTTTGATTAAATTGCGGACTTCGATGATTTGTCGGGGGTCGAGGCCGACGGTTGGTTCGTCTAAGATAATCACCGGCGGGTCGTGGACGATCGCCTGGGCGATACCGACGCGCTGCCGAAATCCTTTAGAAAGCTTGCGGATTAAAACTTTGCGTTTATCAACCAGGCCACAGCGTTCGATCGCGGAGGTAACTCGTCGCGCGCGATCGCCCGCAGGTACTTGCTTGATCCGGGCCACAAAAAACAGAAACCCTTCCACAGTCATTTCTGGATACAGTGGCGGGTTTTCCGGCAGATAGCCGATGCGCTGTCTGACGGCCATCGAGTCTTCGTGAACATCCATGCCTGCGATGCGGGCCGTACCACTGGATGCCGGCAAATATCCCGACAAAATCCGCATGGTTGTGGTTTTGCCAGCGCCGTTTGGCCCCAAAAAACCGAGAATTTCTCCTGATTCGACCGAAAAAGACACGTCCGCGATCGCTGCGGTCGAACCGTAAGTTTTGCTTAAGTGTTCTACTTCAATCATTTGCCAGAAGTCACGCGATTTTAGGTTTTAGATTTTAGATTTACTTTGCCAACCACAGGCGGGACGCCTGTTCCACGAAGTGGAGAGTGCCGCCCGATCGGCGGGTCGATCGAATTTATGGCGAAATTTTTAATTTGATTTTGTCTTCCAGTGTAGTCTGGCAATAACCAAATCTATCATAAGTGTCGATCGGACTGTCAACTACCCAGCATCAAGCGGAGTACCGCCGGAGATGTGGGCTTGTATCTGAACTCCACCGCAATTCCGAAAACCTTTGTAGGATTTGGGTTTTGGTTTCACCGCTCGATACATCAGGGGATGCTGACAAGCTCAAGAGTGCTCATCCAGTCTTGCCGGACAAGCAACGCTCTCATTGCAATATTTCGCGCACCAACCAAATCAGCGTGTAACTCATGACTACAACATTCGCATCGAAACAATAGTCCTTTGTTTGGTCTATTAGCATCCGAACTATGTCCACATTTAGGACAACTTTTCGATGTGTCATGAGCCGGAACTTTAGTTGCTAACGAACCATTTAGATTGGCTTTGTAGTCGATATACCCGTGCAATTCGGCATAAGACCATTTAGCTTTATTTCGATTAGCTCTACGTCTCTTTTTGCTTGCCTTCCTGCCCGATTTCCTCCTAGTCCTGTCCCGTATTCCGGTGAGGTTTTCTAGTCCAATTAGGGTGTTAGGTTTGGCAATATCCTTACTGATCAGGTGGTTTACATCAGCGATAAACCGTCTTTCTTTCCCAGACAAAGCGATTAGTCTTCGCTTCGCTGAACGAGTGTCTTTACGCTGAAGAGTCATCCGTGCTTTATGGTAGCGGTTAGCTTTATGTCTAGCATTCTTCCCTGAGTAGAATTTAGCCTTATTTTGCAAGTCTATTTCCACCGCTAAGTAGCGCATACCCACGTCAACACCAGAGACTCTAGTTATTTTCAGTGGGTCAATCTTAGGCGTTTCTATTTCGATACTTACCATCAGATAGTATATCTTGGAGGAACGCTGATAGACAATTTTAGCCGCTCCAATCCTGGCACCATTAGCAATTAAATCTAAATGCTTATTGTAACCATCATACGAGACCACTATTCGACCTTGGAGAGTGATGATACTCACTTGCCTCTCGGCTTTAAAAGAGTAGTCACGTTGATAATTTAGGGTACAAGTTCGAGATATATATTTGGGGGCTTTGTCTAGCCCTTTATACCGTCTCTTCGTGTAGCCTTTAGCAATAGCATCGTTAGATTGTTTTACCTTAGTCCACAGAGTCTTATAGGTTCCAGACACTTGTCTGGGTACATTGCAAGCCATTTGCGCTCCCAGCCCAAATCGAACCCGCAATTCGTTGTAGACCGCTTTCTGTAACTTAGCACCATTGCTGGTTTTGCCTGCATCAAAAGCAACTTGTGAAGTGTAATTCAAGGCATCTCGGTAGGCTAAAGCAGTCTGAGACACCAAAGCTTTTTGCTCGGCAGTCAGTTTTAGTTTTAGCTTGGCGGTGATTACTTGGGACATTATTTTCACGAACTTTGGTATTATTGTATCTCGTGAAGATAGTAAAAACAAGGGGCAGGATCAGGAATCTGTTCGTTCTTCGACCACCCCTTCCCTTCCAACATCTAAAGATTGTCGGTTTTGGTCAGGGGTGGATCTCTTCACTCACGCGCATTCCTTCCGACGCTCACGCCCTGCGGTAGAGCGCGGGACTCCTGCTGTCTAGTTGAAGCAAAATGCTAGGTAGTAGGGTGCGGCGCGCGGAAATGATTAGCCGATGTACATCGAATCGCTACCACCTGACGCACCCTACCAGTAGAGTCCGTGCGTAACCGAACCCTCAACTAGCTGCCTTCGATGTTGTTAGGCGCTGTTTCTAGGTTGATATCGGCATTAAAAACAATCACAAATTGAGCCTTGGGGATTAACTGCCGGACGATCCGCAGATAGCCGTCAGCATCGGAATGCCTGAAAAAGTGGGCCACAGTGATTCGCTGCATATTGGGAAGCAGGCGAACAACCAACCACCTGTTAAGGCGCTGTTTGTAGGGCATAATTAAGTTTGTCTCCATTCAGTGTTGGAGCAAAAGCCAGTTCAATGCTTGTCTAGGGCGCGGACTGGCTTTTGACCTTTGTTAGACTTTGTGTCTATATCTAGGTTATGACACGAACTACATATAGTCAACTGAATAAATAGAATCAACTGAACTAAGTACGGGATAGATAATGACGCTGGGGCAAAAGCTAAGAGAAAGACGTGAAAGTCTAGGTTTGACTCGAATACAAGTGGCAAGAGCGTGTAATGTGGTGGAATCCACAGTCATCAACTGGGAAACCGACAGACACGTCCCCAAGCTATACCCAGCACAGATGAAAGCCCTGTGCGACTTATTGAAATTCTCGATCGAAGATTTAGTAGTGTAGCTTGGGCACTTAAGATCGAGTAGGTTGGACAATCGCGCTTTTTTGCAGAGAGGGCGATCGCTTTCTATTTGGATTACTGCTGAAATTGAGCCAACAACCAAGCCCCTACCTGTGCTTGATTTTCAGTGCGACTCCGCTGCAAAGCCTCTTCCAAGACAGCAATAGTTAATCCCGGCAAAACTTCCGATCGCACAAGCCGCCGACTGCCATTATCAGCAATAATAGCAAAGGCAATAATTTGAGATTTCTGCACGTCTACTACCCAATATTCAGCGACTTTTAACTCTTCGTAAAGCAACCGTTTTTCACCAATATCATCAGCCAAAGTGGAATCAGCAACTTCTATGACCAAATCTGGCGGTGGGGTAACGTCAAGACTTGCGATCGAACTTCCCCTCGGTGCTAATTGCGCTCTTTCTCCAATGTAGTAAGATAGGTCTGGCTGACACTCTCGGACTTCTGTTTTCCGGTAGCTACATTTATTTAATCCGTTAACAGAAATACCTTTGATAGTACAAAATAGATTAATTGCCAAGAGTGCGATCGCATTATCTCGTGAATGATCAGGCCCTACAGACATAGTTTCAATCCTCATTTGTCCGTTGCGGTAATAGCATTTGGCTTTACTGTAAGCTGGGTCATCTGCCATCGCGATGAATTCTTCCCAGGTTGCTGCTACCCAGATATCAGTGGGCAATTTAGTCTTTAGTCCACTCATTTTTTTATCCCAAATATCTCGATCGTATAACACCACTCAATCAAATGCAAACCCTGTTCTCTCTACTCTTCCTCTGCGCCCTCTGCGCCCTCTGCGGTTAAATAAAAAAAATCTTAACTCCGTTTCCAAATCTTAATTTCCCCCAACCAACCAGCACTAACAATAGTCTTGCCATCTGCACTAATAGCCACAGCGCTAACATAGCCAGCATGACCACTCAAAGTACCTCTCAAATCCCCCGATCGCACATCCCAAAGTCTCACACTCTTATCCCAACTCCCAGTAACCAGAGTAGTGCCATCCCGACTGAATGCCACCGACCAAACGCCGTCAGTATGCCCGCTCAAACGCCGAATTAACAGCCCGTTTCCGGCATTCCACAAACCGATTGTACCATTGCTATTTCCCGCAGCTAAACTCTTGCCGTCTGGAGTAAAAGCTAGCGACAAAACAGCCAAGTTTTTGCCGCTAATCGTGCGAATTGCTTGACCGCTAGCTAAATTCCACAACCTAATTGAACCGTCTTTGCTGCCACTAGCTAAAATTTTGTTGTCAGGACTGATAACAACAGCATTCACCAACCCAGAATGCCCGGTCAAAGTCCGCAGCAATTCCCCCGTTTTCCCATTCCAAATCTTAATCGTTTTGTCCCAACTGCCACTGGCTACAAATTGACCATCAGGACTAACGGCAACGCTCGAAACAGCATTGGAATGCCCGCTCAAAGTGCGTACAACCGCGCCAGTTTCTAAATTCCAAATTTTCACAGTTTTGTCGTCGCTGCCGCTAGCTAACACCTTGCCATCCGCACTCGCGGCCAGTGCGTTTACGGCTTCCGTGTGACCTTGCAGGGTAGTTTTTAATTGCCCGCTGGGAAAATTCCAAACTGAGATAGTGCCGTTGCTATTTCCTGTGGTAAAATAAGCTGAAGCAAGGGCAAGGGAACTGACAACTTCGGAAGGCCCTTTGAGGGTATTTGTAGCGGCAAAGGCGATCGCACTTGCGGGCGTGCGGGGCGCATTATTCGCCGGAGTTTTTGGGTTTCCGGCAGTAGGAGATTGGGGAACTACTGGCAGCGAAATAGTCGATCGCCATTTCATGAAAGTATTAATTTCTATTCCCGCCGCCACAATTTTATCGGAATTTTCTTCTAACCTGACAATGCCGTTAATTGCGACAACTCGGCCTGCATCATCGAGCACCGGCCCGCCACTCATTCCCGCTCTCACTAAGTTGTTGTATACCAAAGTATAGCCGTTCCAGGGAGTTTGGCGGCCGGTAAGCTGACCTTCCGTGGCGAGGAAAATCGGCTGTCTCAAAGAACCGCCGGATATCGGCCAGCCAGCCACATAAGCCTTGTTTCCCTTAGTTGCTGCGGAATTGGCTAATTGAGCCAGAGGGTAGCTTTGAGTGCTGCTGAAAGGTACGATCGCCAAATCCGCACCGGGCATTCGCCGCACGAGGCTATAGTATACAGAGTGAGCTTTGCCGTCGGGAGTTACTACCTCGTAATCGCCGGCTTTATCGACAACGTGCCAGTTTGTGAGAATATAGTATGTGCTGCCTTGCTTCTCTAAAATTACTCCTGAACCGCCTTTTGGCCCCTGGATGCGAACAGTAATTTGTTGGGCAACGGTTTTAACTTTGTCGGCGGTTAATGCGAGGGCAATTTGAGGTGATGTCAGTGGAATGAGGGCGATCGAACTCAGGGCGATCGTAGCACTCAAAATAGCCGGAATTGTTCTGCTGTAATTCATTATTGTGTCAATTTAACATACCCACATATCAACAGACGGAAAAGTTATCCGGTTTGTGGCATATTTACGGTTGACAACGCCAAAACGCCTGCGCGACGATATCGAACTTTCGACATTCGCACAAGCCTCACAATATTTGACACCGCCCTCTGGCTAGCAGAAAAATTTAGAATCGGGAACCGCACCTAGCCTCAACAATAGCCACTGGCTGATCTCTATTCTTTTCTCGGCAAAGGATACTTTGAGCCGAACGCTGGTCGGAAAAAGACCCATTAGCCATCCAGCCGAGGGGTGCGCCCGCGATCGCGCCGACTGCAAAACCAGTGATGAGGCTCCAAACAAGATGCTTTCTGGCGATCGGCTGTTGTTCCATAAAAATTTATCCTAAACATTTACCCTTACCAGAAATACCACAAATAAAAGTTAGTTTCTTCCTCCTATTTACTTATTTCCTAAGTAGTAACCCAGGATTAAGTATAATTTTCTTCACAGTCCGCTTAACACAATCCCATGCAGCAATAATCAAGTATCCAAACTTAACAAAACCGATGGCAAGAAATACATGGTATTTAGAAACTGGGACAAAGAGTTAACAGAGGAAAATCTCCGAGAGCAAATAGCCCAAGCCAAGCAAGCATGGAAAACCGCTGAGGCTACTGAACCGCGTGCCGAATCCGTGCAGTATAACCAGTCGGAAGATTTAATAGTTATCAAACTGAAAAACGGCGCTATTTTTTCTTTTCCTCCAAAGCTGGCACAAGGCTTAGAAGGTGCTTCACCAGAACAGCTTGCTGATGTTTGGCTACCTCCTTCCGGTAGCAGCGTGCACTGGGAAAGCTTAGATGTTGATTTTGGTATTCCCGAACTTTTAGCAGGTATTTTTGGAACAAAATCTTGGATGGCTGATTAATTTTTTAGTCTCGCGTTGCGCGGACTTTGTTTGTGTAGTAGCGGTTTCAACTGAGATGTTGCACCATTCTCAATAAGCTTTTTATGAACAGGCTTTCCGGCCTGTTCCACAAGAAAATTCACTCTTTGTGGAACAGGCCGGACAGCCTGTTCTTGAGAATGGTGCAAGATGTGAGTTTCAACCGCCGAGTAATTTCAAATCCCCGACTTTTCCAACAAATCGGGGATTTCGCATTCAATTCTATGCCAAATCAAACAGCAAAAATTCCGCATCTTCCGCCGCTTCAATCACTACCTCAGTCTCCCCGCTAACCGCCGCAGCGTCGCCATTTTTCAAATTCAAACCGTTCAGCAAAACCGAGCCGCGAGCCACTTGCACCCAAGCATGGCGATTCGGCTGCAAAGCATGAGAAACCCGCGAGTCTTTATCCAAAACAGCCGCATACAAATCCACATCTTGATGCACTTTCACCGCACCATCTCTCGCATCTCGTGCCGCCACTAAGCGCAGTTTTCCGTGCCTTTCTGCTAGGGGAAACTCCCGCTGTTCGTAACTCGGCTGCAAGCCTTTTGTATCGGGTAACAGCCAGATTTGCAGCAAATGAACCGGGTCTGTTTGCGAGTTATTGAACTCGCTGTGCTGGATACCCGTACCTGCACTCATCCGCTGTACTTCACCCGGTTTAATCACTGCACCAGTACCCAAACTGTCCTTGTGTTCTAATGCTCCTTCTAATACATAAGTAATGATTTCCATGTCGCTGTGTCCGTGAGTGCCGAAACCTCTGCCGGGACTAACGAAATCCTCATTAATTACCCGTAAAGAGCGAAAATTCATATAATTTGGATCGTAATAGCCAGCAAAAGAAAATGTGTGGTAACTGTCCAGCCAACCGTGATTAGCGTGTCCTCTTGCTTCACTTTTTCTGACGGTAATCATTTTCTGAATCCTCAGTGAAATTTATCTGGTATTTCTTTGATGTTTTTATTTTAAACCTAGTCAAGCTATTATGGATAGTACGCACTTAAAAGTGCGGTACTTACCAAAAAGATACTATGCAAGTCCAAGAAGTAAAGGTCGATCGAGCAAATTGCCCTGTAGAACGCACTCTAGAGGTGATAGGCGGGCGCTGGAAAGTCTTGATTCTGCGGGAGTTGTTTCCAGGAGTGAAGCGTTTTAACGAGCTGCAACGAGCTGTAAACGGCATTACTCAGAAGATGCTGACGCAGCAACTGCGCGAAATGGAGTCAGACGCGATCGTGCACCGGGAAATTTACCTGCAAGTGCCGCCAAAAGTTGAATATTCGCTAACGCCTTTGGGCGAAAGTCTCAAACCGATTATTAATGCCATGCACGAATGGGGAATTCAGCATATTAGCGAAGATGGAAAATGAGCGGTTTCTAGATGGTTTTTTCCGTCTTCCGACAGATTTCAAATTTTCAACCTAGTTCAAGAATAATAATATGAACAACATAGAGCGTCTCGCCACCCTCAACCGCATCCGCAAACTCAGCCGCCTGATGGATACCGCCATTGGCATCCCCGGCACCAAATTTCGCATTGGTTTAGACCCGATTATTGGTTTAGTTCCGGGTGCTGGGGATATCGTAGATACCGCGTTTTCTGCTTACCTAATTTATTTGGCAACTCGATTCAACATTCCCCAAAAAACTCTAGGGAAAATGATTTACAATATCGGTCTAGAAGCCGTTGTTGGTTCAGTACCTTTAGTCGGAGATATCTTCGATGCTTTTTATAAATCAAACATGAGAAATCTGGCGCTTTTAGAAGCACACCTCGAAGAAGCTGAACCAGAACTAGCCGCAGTTGCAGAACCTATTCCTGAACCTATTAAAATGTAGGGGCTGGTTTCACAAACAATAATTGTAAATAACACACATCTTGCACCATTCTCAAGAACAGGCAAGATGCCTGTTCCACAAAGAGTGAATTTTCTTGTGGAACAGGCATCTTGCCTGTTCCTAAACAAATAATTGAGAATGGTGCAACATCTCATAAATAACCAACAATCTCTCAAACCCGCCCCCACCCAACGAGAAATGCCCGCGCCTATTTTTGCGTTTAATATAAATCAAGGTTGATGTGGATTATTGGTTAGGTGGGGGCGGGTTTCTTAGATGGTTCATAGCTGGCCGGTATTATTTGTAAAACCCGCCCCTACATTTTAATCATTGATGTCGTTTAACCGCTTCCACCAAAGCAATAACATCCGCTTCCAAAGTATTAAAAGCCGTTACCAGTCTAACAGTACATTCATCCCACCGATAAAACAGAAAACCCTCAGCTAAAACCGATGTAATTACAGATTCTGGAAGTTGAATAAAAATCTCGTTGGCTTCAACCCGATGGCAAAACTTTGCTCCCTCAACTCCCGCCAAACCTTGGGCTAATTTGGCTGCCATATTATTTGCATGAGCCGCATTCTTCAGCCACAAATCATCCGTTATATACGCTTCCAACTGCGCCGACAAAAACCGCATTTTCGAGAATAGATGCCCGCTGCGCTTGCGGTAAAAAGGGAAAGTCTTTGCTAATTCTTGATGAAAAAAAACCACAGCTTCTGCACCCATCGCGCCGTTTTTTGTCGCTCCAAACGAGAGAATATCCACACCAGCCCGCCAAGTGACATCCGCCGGAGAACAGCCCAAACTGACAACAGCATTGGCAAAGCGAGCTCCATCCATGTGCAGGTGCAAATTGTGGCTGCGAACCACTTCGGAAATGTGGGAAATTTCCGCTGGATTGTAGACTGTGCCGGCTTCCGTTGCTTGAGTGACGCTGACGGCTGCGGGCTGTACGTGATGGACGACACCTGCACCAGCGCGATCGAGTATTTTTCCTAAAGTCTCTGCCTCTATTTTACCATGATTTCCTGTTAGTGTCACTAACTTTGCACCGCCTGTAAAAAACTCCGGCGCGCCGCATTCATCTAGATTAATATGAGATTCCGCGTGACAGTAAACCGCCCCGTAAGGAGGAGTCATAACCGCAAGGGCCAGAGAATTAGCAGCAGAACCAGTTGCTACAGGAAAAACAGTTACCGATGTCTCGAACAAATCCGAAAATTTAACTTGCAAACGCTGTGTATATTCATCATCTCCGTAAGACATCACAGCACCGCAATTAGCCGCTGCAATCGCCGCCATAATCTCCGGCGAAACCCCGGTTGCATTGTCGCTACAAAAATTCATTAGAATAATTGGTAAATAGAATCTATAATATAACTCAACCATCAACAGTCAACACTCAATCATTAAACCAAGAGGAAGAATTATGGCAGAATACCGCCAAATTGAATACCGCATCGGCAAAGACGGCAAAATTACCGAAACCGTCCTCAACGCCACCGGTTCGAGTTGCACCGAAACCACCGCCGGAATTGAAAAAGCCCTCGGAAAAGTAGAATCTCAAGACTTGCTGCCAGAATACTACCAAGGCGAAGAAAATTTGATCGTTGAACAAACGCAGACTTTAAAACAAGTTTAGAAGAGTTAAAGATGTTTGATATCCTCGGTGCAACAGTTGATGTAACAACAGTGCCTGCCTTCAGCTTCGCGCTGGCTGTCGGGGGCATTTTTCTAATTGTAGTCTACCTTTATGCTGCATCTGAGGCGGGAGATGCGATCGAGTTTAAGTACGATACAATTCTGCGGGAACGCATGAATCAGCTAGACATTCTCGATTGGCAAGATTTAGGCGAAAAAGCAGGCTTAAGTCGCTTTGGGGTGCGCTTAGTCCGGCAGGGAGACGTGGGAAAACTCACGCTAGACCAACTGAGGCGGCTGGCAACAGTGCTGAATTTGAATTTTCAAGAGTTCGATCGTACTTTGCTCGCGCTGCCCATATCGGCTACAATCACAACTGATCCCAGCGAAATAGAAGAATTGAGGCAGCAGTGTTTCCGGCTGCGATCAGAATTGCAGCAGCAAAAAGCTCAACTAACTGCCGATTTTCGCCGTGCTACCTTTGAACAGTTGCAAACTTTGTTAACCAACTATCCCGCCGCCCGCAAAATGGCTGAAGCCAAGCCGGATATGCCCGCCAAAAATCTCTCAGCTTTGTTTACTCCCTTAGAAAACCTGTTATCAAGCTGGGATTTTCAAACAATCGGTTCTGCGTGGGAACAAACTCCTTACAATCCGCAGTTGCACCAGCCGGATGTTGAGGACATAACCGAAGGAGAATTAGTTTATGTTCGGTTTGTCGGCTATCGAGAGGGAGAGCGAATTCTTACTCCTGCTAAAGTTAGTCGCACCCTTCCAGCGGGAATGAAAAATTAAATTTTAAATTTTAAATCAACATGACTACAGTTGCCATTGACTTCGGTACCAGCAACACGGTTGTCTGCATTCTTAACCCGGATACGCAAACACCAGAAACTTTGAGATTGGGCGAGATATCCCGGATTTTTAAAACGAATAATTCGGGCGGAGAGGTGCGAGAAATCTCTGTAGTGCCGACTTTAGTATTTGTGAAGAATGCCGGAGAGTTGGTGTTGGGAGAAAAAGTGCGATCGCAGCGCTTGGGACAATCCCAGCCAGACCGTTTTTTCAAAGCTTTTAAACGCAATTTAGCTGCCGACTTTCAACCGCCGCCCCGCAATATCGACAGCGAAACCTACACACCAGAATCAGTAGCAGAACAGTTTATCACAAGTATTTGGAAACAATTATATTTACAAAATATACAGCCCGACAAAGTAATTTTTACAGTCCCAGTTGGAGCATTTGAGCGATATCTAGATTGGTTTCGCGACTTAGGAGAAAGTTTGGGAGTTGCGGAAGTTCAGGTAATAGATGAATCCACAGCCGCCGCCCTGGGATATGCAGTACAACGCCCCGGCTCTCTAGTTTTAGTAGTTGATTTTGGCGGCGGAACTTTAGATTTAAGTTTAGTTCGCACTGCTCTAACCCCCCCCTTACCCCCCCTTACCAAGGGGGGGAGAAATCTCGCTTCCCCCCTTAGCCAGGGGGAGAAAAATCTCGCTTCCCCCCT
>NZ_JAUBTU010000036.1:0-52270 GCF_036705085.1 Microcoleus sp. B6-A1 | reverse complement strand
TACCAAGGGGGAGAAAAATCTCGCTTCCCCCCTTACCAAGGGGGAGAAAAATCTCGCTTCCCCCCTTACCAAGGGGGAGAAAAATCTCGCTTCCCCCCTTACCAAGGGGGGGCTGGGGGGGGTACGTGCCGAAGTGTTGGCAAAATCCGATGCTTATGTCGGCGGCGAAGATATTGACATCTGGATTGTCGAAGATTATTTGCGACAAATTGGTTCGTCGCGCGCAGAAGTCGGCGCAATTGGCTGGCAAAACTTATTAGAAATAGCGGAAAAATTAAAAATTCAACTTTCTCAAGTTAATGAGGCGAAGGAAAGCTGGTTTGACGATGAAAATTTTATGTCTTACGACTTGCAGCTAAACCGAGACAAGCTTGAGGAAATTCTGGAATCTAGGCAGTTGTTAGAACAGTTGCGGGAAGCTTTAGATGAAGTGCTGAGTATTGCACAGGGAAAAGGTATCGGCAAAGCAGATATCGAACAGGTTTTGCTGGTAGGAGGAACTTCTTTAATTCCGGCTGTATCTAATTTAGTGGTTTCGTATTTTGGGCGGCAAAAAGTCCAAAGAGACAAGCCTTTTGAAGCTGTGGCGCACGGTGCTTTAGCGTTGACACAATTGGTAAGTGTTGATGATTATTTGCGCCACAGCTATGCAATTCGCCTCTGGGAACCTTATGCTAAAGCTTATGCTTATTCGCCGATATTTAGCAAGGAAATGAAGTATCCCTGTCAAAGTTCCGAAGAGTTGACGCTGCAAGTGGCAATTGAAGGGCAAAGGGAAATTCGGTTAGATATTGGGGAAGTTGCGGAGGTATCGCAAGCGGAGGTTATTTTTAACGAAAAAGGGCAAATGACGAGCAGTTGGCTCAACAAACAGACGGATTTTCGCTCTTTGGAAAGCCACCACCAGCAGGTTTGTGTGGCGCATTTGGACCCGCCTGGGGTATTGGGAATTGACAGGGTTTCGGTGAGTTTTGAGGTGGATGAGAGGCGGGTTTTGTTGGCGACGGTGCGGGATTTGGTGACTGGTAAGGTGTTGGTGGAAAAAGGGGCGATCGCCAAACTGCAATAATGGTAAAATTTTTAGATAACATTCGGCTCTTGAAATCGGTACTACACAAACTTTCGTCCTGAGCGTGCGCGGACTGAAGAATATCGATTAAAATCAAATTTATGCCGCCATGAAAAAGCAACAAAATAAATTCAGCCACCTGACGGCAATCGAAAGAATTTCCCTGTCATTCCCGGCAAGATTTTTATTGGATAAAAACTTGCTGCAAGGCAAAGTTTTAGATTTTGGGTGCGGCTTGGGCAGCGATGTGAGATTGTTGCAGCAAAAAGGCTTCGATATTACGGGTTATGACCCTTATTATTTCCCGGGGTTCCCCGAAGATAAATTCGACACAATCATTTGCTTTTATGTTTTGAATGTTTTGTTTCCCGAAGAACAAGCTAATGTCTTGATGGAAGTTTCGCACCTGTTGAAACCGGGAGGGAATGCGTATTTTGCGGTGAGAAGGGATATCAAAAAAGAAGGCTTTCGAGAACATTATGTCCACAAAAAGCCTACATATCAGTGCATTGTCAAACTTCCTTTTAAGCCAGTTCACCTAGATGAGTCTTGCGAAATTTACAAATACGTGCATTACAACCATCAAAGAAATTCGACTAATAACTGCATATTCTGCAATCCTTACAAAAATTTAACTTTACTCACAGAATCAGCAACAGCTTATGCGATGTTTGACGGTTATCCCGCCAGCAAAGGTCATGTTTTAATCATCCCCAAGCGTCACGTTGCCAATTATTTTGAACTGCCGTTTCGAGAGCAATCGGCTTGCTGGTTTATGGCTAATAAGGTGCAAGAAATGTTAAGTAAAGAGTTTCAGCCTGACGGTTTTAATGTGGGAATCAATATTAATAAACAGGCTGGTCAAAGTCGCAGTCACGCGGCTATTCATGTTATCCCGCGTTACAAGGGCGATGCGGCTGGGAATAAAGGGGGAATTAGGTATGTGATTCCCAAGAGTGAAAAATAAAAGTTAGCAAATTGTGAAAGGAATTATTTTTTACCGCAGAGGCGCAGAGAACACAGAGGGATAGAGAAGAGAGGAATTCATAATTTTTGTAAGGATTGTTATCTTTGAGCAAACGGCGAGCCAAATAGAGTTAAAATGTGTTTGCAAGGTCTAAAACTACACATTAGCAGCAATTTGGTGTTCTGTTTATGTCTAAGCGCAAAAAGCAAGCATGGCTCAAGGAAACTCTAGAACTCAAAGAAGACCACAATTGGAAGTCAAAGCCTGGAACTCGAATTTTTGTAGCAGGAAGAGGTGCAGTTCGCTTTGATGTCCCGGAAGATTGGCATTTTGAACCGGATACTAATTCGTTTAGGTTTACGGATAAAAAGCCGCCGGATGATGATTGTCGTTTGGAGGTTTCGTTTAATTTGCTACCACCTAATAACTGGGCAGATTTTCCGCTGGTGCCGCTATTACAGAAGGTGGTTGAAGATGATACCAGAAATCCGATCGCTCCTGGGGACATTATCCAATTGAAGCGGCAAACTGCCCGCGTTGTTTGGACTGAATTTAAGTTTATCGACCCTCCAGAACAGCGGGAAGCTTATTCGCGAATCTGTATTGGGTTGGGTTCTAATGTTCAGTGTTTGATTACTTTTGATTACTGGGTTGATGATGCTGAACGTTTGACTCCTGTCTGGGATACGGTGATGGATTCGTTAGTTCTGGGTTTGTTTATTAGCGACCCTCGAACGGGGTTCGCACGTCCAGATTAGACGGATTTTCTGGGAAACTTTCAACAACAAATTTTGCTAAGTGTTGGATTGGCAAGCCACCGGCCAGTAAATTTAGAACCTACCTTAAACTTTACAACCGCTTTGCCATGAAAATATCTGGCTTGCCAATTCCGTTGGCGTCGGGCATCACTCCCACGATCGCAAAACCCATTTTTTGATAAAATTCGTAGGGATGACCGCGCAAATTTCTAATTTTGGCGATGTGTTCCCAAACATTAGGATAAAGATTGATGCCTGAAAGAGTGGTTTGATTGTCTTGGTCGTCGGTACCCACCCACAGCACGATCCCTCCCCGGTTTTTAGCTTCTGTTGCTAAATCAGCTACGAGCGATCGACCAATTCCTTGTCCGCGAAATTCTGTTCTCACTACGAGCGGGTGCAGTTCCCAAACATTACCGTCATACTGTTTAATCCCGCCAATCCATCCCAAAACTTGATTGCTGTCGCTGACAGCAATTCGACTGATGCGATCGGCTCCTAAAGATTCTTGCACTTCTTGCAAAGCAGATGTTAGATCGGGCCAAGCATCGGGCCAATGCTCTTTAAAACCTTCAACTATTAATCTAGCTACCTGTTGAATTTTTGGCTCGTCAACCGCACGCAAATCTGTAATTTGTACGTCCATGAATTTACATACTAAATCAAGGATTACGGACTAATACGCTCACAAACCGGATTTTATAACCTGGGAAACGGCAAAAACGAAATATTTCCTAGTCTTCAGGCTCCTTATGTTCCCAAAGAGAAAAGTTATTATTGAAAACTTGCGTGAAACGAAGCTATCCCGCAGGTAATTGCCCGTTAGTGAATCCCTGGAAGATAATCGCCAATTCCCCGCAAAATACTAACACAAGTGCCCTACAATTATCCCACCATCTGGCATCAACCAACCTGCTAACCCCATGCTTTGCGATTACCTGGTACAAATCCTCACCGCCCGCGTCTACGATGTTGCTCAAGAAACAGCCCTAGAATGCGCCCCGAATCTATCAGCACGGCTCAACAATAAACTTTTGCTGAAGCGAGAGGATATGCAGTCGGTGTTTTCCTTCAAGCTGCGGGGTGCGTACAACAAAATGGCGCAACTGTCGCCGGATTTGCTAGCACAAGGTGTCATTGCAGCTTCCGCCGGCAACCACGCCCAAGGAGTCGCCCTCGCCGCCCGCCACTTGGGGACTCGCGCGATCATAGTCATGCCCGTAACGACGCCGCAGGTGAAGGTAAATGCGGTGATAGCCCGTGGTGGAGAGGTAGTCTTGCATGGGGATGCTTACGATGAGGCCTACGCCTTTGCGCGTCAATTAGAGGCCCAAAAAGGTATGACTTTTATTCACCCTTTTGATGATCCCTACGTGATTGCTGGACAGGGTACGATCGGCATGGAAATTCTGCGGCAACATCAAAAACCAATTCACGCGATTTTTGTAGCAATTGGCGGCGGTGGATTGATTTCGGGAATTGCGGCCTATGTCAAGCGGTTGCGGCCGGAAATTAAGATTATTGGCGTCGAACCAGTGGATTCCGATGCAATGAATCAATCGCTGAAAGCGGGTAAACGGGTGCGTTTGTCGCAGGTGGGTTTATTTGCTGATGGCGTTGCTGTGCGAGAAGTGGGGGAGGAAACTTTTCGGTTGTGTCAGGAGTATGTGGATGAGATTATTTTGGTGCATACGGATGATGTTTGCGCGGCGATTAAGGATGTTTTTGAAGATACGCGATCGATCTTAGAACCTGCTGGCGCTTTGGCGATCGCAGGTGCGAAAGCTTACGTGGAACGGGAACAAATCGCAGGAGAAACATTAATTGCTGTTGCTTGCGGCGCAAACATGAATTTCGATCGGCTGCGTTTTGTAGCAGAAAGAGCCGAGTTTGGCGAACGCCGCGAAGCCATTTTTGCAGTCACAATTCCCGAACAACCGGGAAGTCTCCGCAGGTTTTGCGAATGTCTGGGCAAACGTAATTTAACTGAATTTAGCTATCGAATTGCGGATGAAAAAGAAGCACATATTTTTATAGGCGTGCAAATTCAAAACCGTGCCGATGCGGTGAATATAGCCGCAAGTTTTGAAGATTGTGGCTTCAAGACTTTGGATTTAACTGATGATGAATTAACGAAATTGCACGTGCGGCATATGGTGGGCGGGCGTTCCATGCTGGCCAATCATGAATTGTTTTATCGCTTTGAATTTCCCGAACGTCCGGGTGCGTTGATGAAGTTTGTCGGTTCGATGAGTCCTAACTGGAATATCAGCGTTTTTCACTATCGAAATAATGGCGCTGATTACGGGCGAATTGTGGTGGGAATTCAAGTACCGCCCGATGAGATGCAGGAATGGCAGGCTTTTTTGGATACGCTGGGCTATCAGTATGGGGATGAGAGTCAAAATCCGGCTTATAAGTTGTTTTTGAGGTAGGGTTTTTGGGGAAAGGGCGATCGGGCTTTTAGTGCGGCAAAGCTAAATTAAACGGTTGCAACTCATCATAAAGGAAGATACTGAATTTGTCCTCCCAATTCTCCATCAAGACTGCACTCCAGAAGGATTAGAAT
Source organism: Microcoleus sp. B6-A1 (assembly GCF_036705085.1). Taxonomy (NCBI): domain Bacteria; kingdom Bacillati; phylum Cyanobacteriota; class Cyanophyceae; order Oscillatoriales; family Microcoleaceae; genus Microcoleus; species Microcoleus sp. B6-A1. The sequence continues at coordinate 46,907 of NZ_JAUBTU010000036.1, read as the reverse complement.
ATCCTCAATAACTCGACCAATGGGTGCATCGAAGGTAATTTCAAAAACTCCTGGCATTGACTTACCTGCCGCCATACGTTCATAGGCATAGCGGGTAATAGTAGCAACATCATGGGTTAGTAATATCCGATCTTCTTCGGCCGCCCATTCCAGCACTGTTGGGTCATCTTCACCGGATAAGCCAACGTCTTGGACGCGAACAATGTCAATGTCTGATTTGCGACGCATCAAACCTCTAACAATTGTATTGTCAAAGTTTTCATCAGCTAGGAATTTCATGCCGATTTCTCTGCCTTGCGGGCCAGCAATCTGTCACGCAATCCCTGCGGATCAAACCTTGCCTCATTCATTTTGCGAATCTCTTGTGCTTGTTGCTGTCTTTGCTGCAAATACGTTTCGACTTCCTGCTGATGATTGAGGTAAAAGGCGATGGTGGCATACACGTCAGCTAATCTCAACGACGGATAACGATAAACGATTTCCTCCGCGGTTGTTCCCTGCTTAAACACTGCAATCACGGTATCTAAAGTCACGCGAGTGTTACCGACTCGCACTACGCCGTCAGCATTGGTCTTTAGGGGGGCCTGTTCAGCTACAACTGCTAATGTCATGGCAACCTTAACGCTTACTGTCTGAATTGTATCAGAACTTCGATATGACTTTGAGGGAAAATTTCAGTTAGAGGGGTAATATGGCCAGCAGCGATTTCCTGACGTACTATCTCAGCTAGACTATCCCACTGAGCGTGTGTTGTAGCTTCAAATTTAGCATTCCACGCGCGTTCATCACTGATATCTTCTTCCGCCATTAGAATGCGGATTAACTCTCGTTTCTCGATCGCAGATAGTTGTCTAATGATAGAGAGTAATTCTGTTAGTGCGATCGGTTGTTTTCCTACGATGCGTCTATGTTAACGGTAGCAGGTCAACGTAGTAATTGCAACTTCCAGGGGAGTTTGACAAAGATAGGCGCGATCGCATCTTAGTTGCGATCGCGCGGCGGTATGATATTCCTAATGTTGAAACTATTTGGTAGTTGCGGGCGATCGCACTTGGGTTTTCTGGTTAGGGCGATCGCTCTTCGCACACCACAATCTATTATGGTTTTATCCAACCTTTAAACGTCTCTTTGACAACATTGACATAGGGATTGTCTAAAAACTCTTCGATCGCAGCTTCACTGCCAGCTTGCAATGCACCAACGACGCGACGCTTGAAACTGGGGGTAGTTTCATCATTAACGTGAGCAATCTTTTCAGCCTCAGTAGCGGTAGGATGAGTTACCTCTAACTGTTTGAGAACTTTTTGAATTTCTGCGGCTGCTTCTGCAAGGGTTTGCTTTTGCTCAGCTAAATGAATGTGTTGGTTGGCTTGCTGTCGTGCGTTATCTGAAACTTTATTGGCTGAGTTGGCGATGTTCGCTCCACGGTAGTCATTATTGAAAGTTTCTGACACGGGTTTACTCTCTGATACGGGTTTATACTCTACATTTCCATCGACGTTTCCTTGAACCAAGTTGCCCTTAAAACTACTATTATCCATGTCTACAGATTTCCGATTCATAGCTGATAGCATCCTCAATTGCTAATGTTTACTTTTAGTGTCATGTTCGCTCAATCGCCAGAAAGATACGAAGTGTTTCCCCCAACATCTCCTTGTATAAAATTACCACTCACCTGACCACCACTAATGGATATTTGGTAAGTAGCCTCCTTTTCACTTTCAATGAATTCATATAGGACTCCAATAACTTGCTTGAGACTTTCCTTTTGGCTTGTAGTAAACAGCATTTTATCACCTGAATTGAGGGTTAGTAATAAACCATAGTGTTTGGGCTTAGCCAAGTTCCAAATTATACCTCCAATCGCAGCTAAACCTAACAATCCACCGACTCCGCTGTTGCCAATACCGATTATAGATGAAGCCAAAAGAGCAAGTATAATAATTCCCCAAGGTATAGTTCCAATATCGACTTCTCCTTCACTAAAACCTGTAATATTGTGAGTTTGGTAAACATTGTATGAGAAACGAACAGTCCTTTTAGTTATGGTAATAACTCTGTTTCTCTCTAAAGTAATGCTCTGATTACTTCCCAAGGGGTTTGGTGTTGCCATTCATTATACCTATAAAATTGATGGTTGAGACTATGTGACGACACCCTTTTCAGCTCAGAGGCGCAACTATGCACCTGTCAATAAACACTATAGTAAAATGCTTGTGTCCGGTTTCTCCATGCTAGACCGATCGCACAAAAAATGTAAAGTAAAAAAAGTTGGAAAAAGTGGGAACTTCCAACAATTGAGATCCAAGGTGCAAAAAGTTGGAAAAAGTTGGAAAAAGTTTGCTATAGTAACCATACTTATCTCACCATCCCACCTATGGACAGTCCTCAGATATTGCAATTTGTCGATGAAGCTGTCTATACCAACACAGGTAAACGTCTAAATAACTTGCAGCGAAAAATTATTTCGGGAATACTGAATCGTCAAAGATATGCTGACGTTGCAGAAACTTATGGTTATAGCTCCCAGCACGTTAAAAAGGCTAGTTACGAGCTTTTGCAAATGTTATCTGAAGTCTTTGGCGAACCGGTTAAAAAAAGTAATCTTGAGTCCGTTATAGAAAGGCAAATAAATCATAATATAAATCTTGGTAATAAAAATACTATTAAAAATAGTAACAAAATTAGCTACATTAACAATTGTCCTAATCCCTCTACTCCTACCCCAGATGAAAGTCAGCCGGAAACTCCCGACTTGCAGCAGAAAAGCAAAAATCAAACTAAGATTGAAACAATTGATAAATTACGGCAGTTTGGCTTGAGCGATGAGCAAATTGCAGAAGCGCTAGATATACCTTTAGAGCAGGTTAAACAGGTGGACTTGGAGGAGTAAAGTCTGCTACAGTAATGAAGAGGGAAATTTTGAGAATAAATTAGGAGAATCAATTGAAAATCAAAATTATCATTCACGAAGCAGAAGAAGGCGGATACTGGGCAGAAGTTCCTGCTATTCCTGGTTGTGCAACAGAGGGAGAAACCTTCGAGGAACTGCTGCAAAACCTCTATGAAGCAATCGAAGGTTGCCAAGCGTGTAGATATTGAATCTATCTTACTCTAATTATTTAGATAATATCATAACTATATGCAAAATAGCAGTATAATTAGTTTCTAGCGCTATCTGCGATCGAGAATCGCATCATAATTATTATGAGAACCTATCCAAAACCACAAAACCCCTTCTGGCTTGTCAAAACCTAACGCTCTGTAGTTTCTTCCTACTCTCACAGACCATAAATTGCCAATTTGCTTGAAGTGCAGTGATGGATGTTTCGGATCTGTCTTGAGCAATTCATAGTTTTTGTCCGCCACTTCTTGAATTTCTATCGGCAGTTGACGGTAATATTCCCAAAATTCAGGCGTTGTAAAATGCTTCAAATTTCCTTACACTTTCCTTCACTAAATGCTTGTTCTGCTTGTCGAATCAAGGCGTCAAATTTGCCTGCTTTCAGATCCTCTTCAATTTGTCTATCCCATAGAGCTTCTTGGAACTCATCAAGCCATTCGAGCAACTCTGCGCGTTCATTTGGTGAAAGTTCCCTTACTGCTGTCTTGATATCTGTAATGTTCATGGGTAAGTAACTTTTTCCCTAATAGCCGTTGACCTGTTTGGTATAATTATATCGCATTCATCGAGCTTTGAAACGGTCGATCAAAATATGTCTTTCATTGTTTACTCTCGCGTACTTGCCGGAAACGATCGCAAATCCCTGCAATAAAGGTTTCGCCGTCAATCGGTGGAGTATGTTCGGACATGGCAACAGCAGCATCTATCTTAACTCGTACACCCTCGATCCACTGGCGATCGGCGAGAGCTGCTTGAAACTCATCAAGCCATTCGAGAAACTCTGCGAGTTCATTTTCTGGAAGTTCCCTTACTGCTGTCTTGAACTCTGTAATGTTCATGGGTAATTAACTTTTTTTGCTAAGAGCCGTTTACCTGTGTACTCTAATTATCAAATTGTTCCCATGAAATAGGGGAGAAAATCTCAGACGCACCCTACAACACAAACTAGAATCATCGTGCAAACTCATAGGCAATATTCGTGATGCGACCGCGCCAGTAGGGCAATAGCGAGCCATCAGGCAGTTGCCACGCCACCTCACCGGAGAGCGGAATCCGCATACCGTCTCGCAATTCGTAGTCCCAGAAGCGGCCTTGCCAGGGCGCAAACACCAGCCCGCCGTTAACTGTACGGGCGCGGGCCTCCGCGCGGATACTGGCGATTAGCCCTGCTTCATCAAAGCGGAAATCCAGGGAAACAGCGGTGTCGCCATCCTGTAGCGTTGCTCTGGCCGAAGAATTGTCGATCGCCTCCCAGCGAACACCCTGACTCGGCAACAGTCTCGTCGGATACCAAGCCGCCTCCGCCAAAAAGCGCATCAGTTCCCCTTGTGCCGCTTCTGGAGTGCCGCGGAGATCCGCCAGAGTCACCAGGCCCAGCAGCGCTGCATGGAGGATGCCTTCGCCAGAAATGTAGGCATCATGAACAAACGCATTGATACCGGGCATCATGGCAATTCGCCCCTCCCAGTCAAAGCCAGGGCGCTGAGTAATTACGAGTTGAGTTGAGGTGAAGGCGCTCCATTTTTCTGCGGTTTCGCTCATGTTAAACGTGCCTTCGTGGGAAACCCGCGCTGCTACAATTAGCGGTTGTCCATCCTTGAGCACCGCGCGAAAGTAGCGCTGCACTGCCTGGGGTAAATCGGCGATTTCCCGCGCATCAAATGTGAGAGGTTTAATCGGCGATCGCGCAGCTTCCAGATTGGCTCGCAGTTCCTTGGTACCGAGATGCCAGCGGTATGCTCCAAGGGCGATCGCGCCAACAATGCCAACTACAAGCGCCAGGATAATTAGTACGATCGCCGATCGCCACATGGTGATTCCTCTCGATACCTAAAAACGAGTTAATCAAACGCGAGTCTTAAACCCATCTACCGACTACAACTCTCAGCGTTCCATCTGCCAAAGTTTCCTCTTCTTCAACATGAAAACCCTCTGACTGCACCGCAGCCATCAAACTTTTACGCGCGTATTTTTGACTAATTGAATTAATAAATTCCTGCTGATTAATTCGAGCGCCCCAAAAATCCGCCACCAATTCGTAATCCTCTCCGCTGCGGCGAAAACCCAAATCGTAACCATTGGATTGCCGAATCACGTACTCCGCATTAGTTTTGTCACCCCGATAACCCCGTACCTGCACATTGGACTCTACTTGATAACCCAACTCTTCCAACACTTGATGCAGCAGTTCGCCGTTCTTGATCTGAACCTTGATAGTTGTGAAGTGTGACATATCACTTTCGGATTTTTGTGTAAAACGCTGATTTGATTATAATAGCATAAACAGCAAGAGTCAAGAAGTTAGAAATTGTGCTCTTAAACCCGGTTTTAGCGTCACAGAAAGCAGCCTGGGTACAAGCCCCCGGATTCATCTGTGCACAAATTAAAAACATAGTATCCGATAACAATTGCCCCGATTTATCCGTGCGTGAGTTCGCTTTATTCAATCCTCCAATTCTTCAAATCTAAAATCTAAAATCCAAAATCTAAAATCGTATGATAGCCGACAATTCTAACCAACCCAGAGAATATGATGCCGTCCTCGGCGGCCAAAGTCAAATCCCGATCGCCGGTGCAGTTTTGGGAGGCATCGCCGGGGTCAAGCAGCGCTTCAACAGTCCTAGTATCGAGGCTCGGATTGCCGCTGTTAAAGATGCTCCTAAATACGGAGGCGCTGGCTTAAATTTAGCAATTGAGGCGCTGCTTGACCCCGCAGCAGAAGTGCAGCGAGTTGCTTATTTAATTTTGCGATCGAGGACAGAACCTCTAGTGCGCCAAGCTTTAAAAGACTTCGTGCCTTACAAGCTTTTTGACTGCATCCGCACTGTGAAAACTGGCACAAATCTGGCGATTAGTCCCGGAGGATCTCGCACCGCGAGTTTGCACGGCAAAATAATTAGAATTTGCGATGTAGATACAGGAGAAATACTCTATACTGTTGACAAGTATCCCCGCGCTCAAGAAACTTTTGTCCTTTGCCAAGAAAGCGAAGTTTTTGTGAGAAGCAGAAATACTCCGAAACACCGTGCGATCGAAATTTGGCAGGGAGGAGAATTGCGGCATACTTCCCTCGGACATGAAGCGGAAATTAGCGCAATTGTCATCAGTCCCGACAGTCAAGTTATCGCCAGCGGTTCGGCCGATACTACTATCAAAATTTGGAATTTAGAGACGGGAAAGTTAATCTGCACTTTTGGCAGTCATTTAACTTGGGGAGCTCATAAAGCAGGAATTATTAGTCTTGCTTTTAGTCCGATCGCACAAACTCTCGCTAGCAGCAGTTCTGACGGTACAATTAAACTGTGGAACCTCCGCACCAGAGAATGCTTCCAAACAATTAAGGGTTATGCGAATTGTCTGGCTTTCAGTCCAGACGGGCAGACTTTGGCGACTGGCGGCTGGGACAGAAATATTCAACTGCGGCAGCTATCGAATCCAGATAGTTCAATCACTTTGGCAGGGCATTTTAACTCGATAAATGCGATCGCCTTTAGTCCCGACGGACGCACTGTTTTTAGTGCTAGTGCTGATGGTAATATCAAATGTTGGAATGCCAGTACAGGCGAAAATATTCACACTCTCAGCGGACATCAAAACTCTGTTACTTGTCTTACTTTTAGCAGCGATGGTGAAACTATTATCAGTGGTAGTATAGACAAAACTGTCAAAATTTGGGGAGTTAATTGAAGGAAGAAGGAAGTTCGGCAACGGATTCTGTAACGGATGTAGCGGATGGAAGAAATAGGGCATAGGGCATAGGGCATAGGGCATAGGGCATAGGGCATAGGGCATAGGGCAGAAGGCAGAAAGAAGAGGGAATCGACCTCATGATTTTCACAAATTAAGTACCTCCTAACTATTCAGGCGCTGCCTATATTTCTATTTTCCCGATTCCCTCTTCCTCGGTGCGTGAATCTACGCAAACAAATATAATAAATTTACAATCCCAGTTCTTGTGCAAGCCTAGGATTGCGGAACTGCTTTTTGCACTACTACAAATAATTACCGTAAAAATACCGATTAGCAGGCATTATTCAGCTTATTATAATTTGTAAACTGTCGCCCACAAGCCTGAGCGAGCCGCAATTTCTGAATCCTTTAAAGTAGCTTTAATATATCGCATCTTGGTCGGAGGAGTATTCCTGCTAATTGTAATATTTGACTTAAAAAGTTTATGCTTAAAAGATAGGCTGAGGTTAAATATACAGTGCGCCCTAGAGTAACCATGTCACACTGCAACCAATCCATCTGTCGTTCCCGCAATCTCCCAGAAATGTGCGACACTGCTGCCAGTTGGCAGCAAAAAGCCGATCGACTAACGGTAGAATTAAACACCACCCAGGATCTGCTTCATGCAGAAATCGATCGGCTCAAACAAGCCAACGAAACCCTTCACGCCGCTGTCAGTTGTGCCCCAATTTTCCTGTGGGCAACAGACAAAGAAGGCAAGTTAACCCTTGCAGCAGGGAAAGGATTAGAAAATTTGGGACTCAAACCAGGTGCAACTGTCGGGCTATCGATTTGTGAAGTTTACAGCAGCCAGCCAGATATCTTAGAAAATATTGCCGACGTATTAGCAGGAAACGATCGCACTTGGAACGTCCAAGAGAGGCATTTTATTCACGAAATTCGATCGGCAGCCCTGCGAGATGGAAACGGCGAAGTGGTTGGGGCAGTCGGTGTTTCTACTGAAATTAGCGAACGCGAGCACTCCATCGCAACTCTGGAAACGGCAAATCAAGAATTAGAAGACAGACTGCAGCAGCAAACGGCAGTCTTCACTGCAGCACTTGCCGAAAGCGAAAAAAAGTACCGCAACCTCGTAGAAACCTCCCAAGAATTGATTTGGTCGATCGATATTGAAGGACTCTTGACTTTTGTCAATTCCGCCGCCAAACGCATCTACGGTTACGAACCGCCAGAAATGATCGGAAGGCGCTTCACCGATTTTTTAGTTCCCGATCAAGAAAATAGACCAAGAGAAATATTTGCCCAACTTTTAGCAAGAACCAAAATTCAGCCACAAACCGCTAATTCTCCTTACGAAACTGTACACATTCGTAAAGACGGTACTCCCGTCCACCTGCGCGTCAACAGCATCGTCAACCAAGCTGAAAACGGCGCTATTTTAGGCTTGTGCGGCACGGCGACAGATATTAGCGATCACAAGCGATCGGAAAAAGCACTCCAAGAAGCTACAGACCAACTTCGCGCCGTTTTGGATGCCGTACCCGGACTGATTTCTTGGATTAGTTCCGATTTGCGGTATATCGGAGTCAACCAGCACTTAGCAACCTCATTCAACCTGTCTCCTGAAAGCTTTGTCGGTCAAGAAATCAACTTTCTCGAAAAAGGCTCGACTTTCGGAGAACTTATCCGAATTTTTTTTAACAGTTCATCTCAGCAAACCTGCCAAGAAATAGAAATAGAAATTAACGGTTTCGTCCGCAACTATTTGATAGTAGCTCAGAAATATCATCAGGGAACCGCAGCAGTTTCTGTCGGAATAGACATTACCGACCGCAAGCGTGCGGAAGCTCTCAAAAACCAATTGATCTGCTCGTTGCAAGAATCAGAACACAAATTTCGTAGCCTTTATGAAGCCACCAGCGACGCAGTAATGTTGCTTGACGAAAAGGAGTTTTTTGACTGCAACCCCGCCACCTTAAAAATATTTGGCTGTAGCAACAAACAAGAATTTTACGGCAAGCATCCGAGGGAATTTTCCCCGCCATTTCAGCCTAACGGACAAGATTCAGCCAGTTTAGCTTCACAGAAAATGAACATAGCAATGCTCATAGGTAGCTGTCGATTTGACTGGGTACACCAGCGACTCGACGGTTCAGAATTTTCCGCAGAAGTTCTGTTAAACGCAATGGAAATTAACGGAAAAAAATTTCTCCAAGCAGTAGTACGCGACATTACAGAGCGCAAACGGGATGAGGAGCAAATCAAAGCCTCCCTCGCCGAAAAAGAAGTCCTTCTCCAAGAAATTCACCACCGCGTCAAAAACAACCTCCAAGTTATTTCTAGCCTGCTGAAACTTCAGTCTCGCTACATTCAAGACAGCCTCGTTAGTGAAATGTTAAAAGAAAGTCAAAACCGAGTCAGATCAATGGCTCTAGTTCACGAACAATTATATCACTCCAAAGACTGGTCAAACATTGATTTTGCTGAATATATCCAAAATCTCGCCCACAATTTATTCCAAGCTTATGAAAATCATGCAGAAGGCGTCAACTTGCAAACAAATATTGCGCCGTGTTCTCTGAATATTGATACGGCAGTTCCTTGCGGCTTAATTATCAACGAGCTTGTGACAAATGCCCTCAAATATGCCTTTAAAGGACAAGTTAAAGGTAAAATTAACATAGATTTCACTTTAGATAGTAACAGAGTTTGCGTGCTAACTGTGAGCGACAGCGGAATTGGTTTTCCTCAAGACTTAGATTATCGCAAAGCCCGAACATTGGGTTTGCGACTGGTCTGGTCTTTAGTCAAGCAAATCCGGGGGAAAATAGAACTGTTAGAAACTGCGGGCACGACTTTTAGAATAACCTTTTGTCAACCCAAATTGCACTCTGAGGAGAAAAATTAGTGTCCAACAAAAAAATTCTGATAGTTGAAGACGAGAGCATCATTGCAGAAGACATTTCAGACAGTTTGATATCTCTAGGATATAGAATAACTGGCATGGTCTATTCGGGAGAAGAAGCGATTGAATCGGCAGCCAAGTTGCGCCCGGATTTAGTTTTAATGGATGTTAACCTGCAAGGAGAAATCGACGGCATTACAGCAGCCGAAGAAATTCGCTTGCGCTTTCAAATTCCAGTAGTTTATCTGACAGCCTATGCCGATGAAACTACTTTGCGACGAGTTAATAGTACAAAACCTTTCGGCTATATTGTCAAGCCATTTGAAGAAAAAAACTTGCACACAACTATTCAACTGGCACTCTACCGACATCAGTATGACAGCTTGACGAACCTGCCGAATCGTTCATTTTTGCGAGAAAAATTAAGTCGAGTATTAGATGGTCAAAAAGAATTGTCTGGAGTCGTTCCAGTTGTCACGCTTAGCTTAGATAAAATCAACCGCATTAACAGTACCTGGGGACACGATATCGGCGACTCGGTGCTTTGCAGCATCGCCCAGCGGCTAACTAACTGCATGGAAAGCATTAATATTGTTGCTCGTTTGGAAGCAGCCGAATTCGCGCTGATTCTTAAACCAGTTGCAGAAAAACAGGATGTGGCTAAGATTGCTCAAAACATTTTAGATATTGTATCCCAAGGTATGATTGTCAAAGATTGCGAAGTCTCTGTCACTGCTAGTATGGGGATATGCTTGTATCCCGGGGACGGCACTGACGGTGATGAAATGCTGAAAAATGCTTATATAGCAATGTATCAATCTCAGCAAAAAGGCGGCAATACTTATCATTTTTACACGCCACAAAATGCTAATTTTTTTATTAATACACTTCTTCAAGAAACTTGCTTGCGCCATGCTTTAAAAAGTTCAGAGTTTGAAATATACTATCAGCCGCAAATAGCAATTAAAACAGGTAAAATTATTGGGGCTGAAGCTTTAGTCCGCTGGAATCATCCAGAACGGGGGCGAGTTTCTCCTGGGGAATTTATTCCAATGGCTGAAGAAATGGGCTTGATTGCACCGTTGGGTGAATGGGTATTAGAGACTGCTTGCAGGCAAACTAAAACATGGCAAAGAGCAGGTTTACCCCCCCTGCGAGTGGCAGTTAACGTGTCAGCCCGTCAATTCGAGCGCAAAAATTTCACGGAAAGAGTCAGGGAGATATTAACAGAAACCGATCTCGATCCCAAGTGTTTGGAATTAGAACTGACGGAAAGTCTGGTTTTGCAAGACGAAATTGCAGCAGCTAAAGCTTTTACGGTGTGGAAAGAGCAGGGGATTAGGATAGCAATTGATGATTTTGGGACGGGATATTCTTCTTTGAGTTATCCAAAACGCTTTCCGTTTGATGCGATCAAAATTGACAAGAGTTTTATTCGCGATATTGCAGACGATCGCCAAAATGCAGCGATCACAATAGCGATTATTCAAATGGCACACTGCATGAACATGACGGTGGTGGCTGAGGGGGTAGAAAATGAGCAAGAACTTGATTTTTTGTGCGAGTACGAATGCGACGAAATTCAAGGCCATCTTTTCAGCCCAGCTTTGCCAAGGGCTGAGTTTGAAGCGCTGCTGAAAAGCGATAAGTGCTGGGATTTACATCAATTCCGGTTGCAATCCTCCGGAATAGTTGACTGTTGACTGTTGACTGTTGACTGTTGACCGTTGACAACTGACAACTGCCAACTGACAACTGACAACTGACAACTGACAACTGCCAACTGACTCATTCAAAAGATACGATCGCCCAACCAACTTCCCAGCCACAGCCCGAAACCCGAAGTAGCCACCAACAGGATAACCGTGTAAAGCCCGCTGCTGGTGTGGATCAACCTTTCTGCGGCTACCATCCGCGCCACAACTCCAGCAATAATCCCGATCGCAGCCCAAGCCCCATAAACAGTCTTAGACCCGGCGATAGCCAAAGCTTGGACGAGATCCCCCGAACCCGCCCCAGCCAAAACCCCCGCCCACGCCCCAATCCCCAGCCCGATCGCACCAGAGAGCCCGACGGGGCCGCCAGAATTCCCACCTACTTCCGCCGCCAGCCCACACATCAAGCCAACAATCGCCCAACACACGGCCGCCACCAACGCCTTAACCCAATTCCCAGAAACTGTTCCCGCCATCAATCCCACCACTGTCACCACTCCCCCTACAGCCAAAACAGCAGCCACGGCCCGCGACTCGGCCTCAGAACTGGCGATCGCCCCCAAACCAGCCCCAACTGCGGCCCAAGCGGCCCCTGTGACCTTTCCTCCCGCCTGAAAACCAGCGATCGACCCCCCTACCGCCCCAGCCAAAACTAACGCCGCCAGCCACACTCTAGGCGTTGCCGAACCCTCCGCCAGCAAAATCGCGGCCCACAGCCAATCTGCACCGCAGATTAAAGCCCACATCCACAGCGGGGCGGCTGATTTCGTCAAAATCCAACCGGTCAAAGCGTAACTCGCCACGGCGATTACCAGCGGCCACCAAGGGAAGCTTGAATAGTGTTGAGATGGCCGCACTTCCCTCGGCGCGCTTCGCGGTTTTGAGTATTGAGTTGAAAATTCTGTTTTCCGTTTCGAGGTAAGCTTTCGATAGTGTTGAGATGGCCCTGCTTGCCTCGCAACGATTCGCCCTGGTTGCTTTGTGCCCCGCCACGCTGGGCTATTGTGAGTGGTAAATCGTTTCTTGCTTGAAGAGTTTTTTTGAGTGAGAAATTTTTTGGAGGCGGCTTTTGGGCGGGTTTGACGGCGCTGGGAACCAGGCTTGGCGGCTGATTTTCCAGAACGCCTTCTCAGTGGCTTTTCCGGCGCAGGGGGCGGTGGCTGCGGAAACTGTTTTTCGATCGACCTCGATGATTCAGGCTGACTCAGAAACGACAGCAACTGCTGGTAAGCTTCATTAATTTCTGTTAATCGTTGGTGAGCTTTTTGTTGCAGGCGATCGTTGTGGGCAAACCGATCGGGATGCCACACAAACGCTAAATCCCTGTAAGCGCGCTTAATTTCTTCTAGGGAACTTCCCGGCTCAATTTCGAGGATTTCGTAGCATCGATTAATGTCAGCCATAGGCTTGGGGCAGGTGTTGGTAAATTCGCGTGAAGCGAAGCTATCCCGTAGGGAATCGTACTTAACATCTTGTACTATTCTCAGCCAAGCTGCACATTGACACTCTGGGCCCTATAAGCGCGGAGATTCTTAACTCGTAGGGAGTCCAACGACCTTGCCCTCCGGGAAGCATCTTGACGGTATGTCCTACCGCTGCAAGTCCTCGTCGTAGAACTACTTGGGCTGCGGCAACATCTCTATCAGTTGTATACCCGCAGCTATTACATTTGTGGATACGTTCTGACAAATCTTTTTTACCTGTCTCAACTCCACAGTTAGGGCAAATTTGACTGGTTTTTCTAGAGTCAACTTCCAGGAAAAAGACTCCACGCTTAAAACAACACTGTTTCAGGATGTTGAAGAATTGTCCCCAAGCCGCATCTAGGCAGTGCTTGGCTAACATTCCCGCAGCTAGAGCTTTGCAATTTAAGTCTTCAACAAATATCATTCCTGCCTGATTGCAAAGCAAGTGAGCAGTACGCCAATGAAAGTTCTTGCGGGTGTTGCTTATATGTTCATGGAGTTTTGCCACTTTCGTTTGAGCTTTACGCCAATTATTTGACCCAAGTTTCTTTCTGTTGACTCTTTGTTGCAGCAATTTAAGCTTGCGTTGAAGGTCTACAAAAAACCTCGGTCTTGGTAGTGTTAGCCCAGATGATGTAGCGAGAAAACTGATTAATCCTACGTCGATTCCTACTGCTTCTCCTGATGGTGTTGCTTGAGGTACAGATACACCCCATTGCAAACTAAGCATCACGTACCAACCGCTAGCTCGTTTAACAATTCGAGCTTGTTTCACCAAGGCATCACCAGGTATCTCCCTTGATTGTCGGAACTTAACCCAACCTATTTTAGGTAGGTTAATCATGCCGTTTTTCAAAGGCGATTTCCCCAGTTGTGGAAAAACAAAAGATTTACAGCGACCAGGCTTCTTGTACCGAGGAAAGCCAAAGTTTCTCTCCCACATTGAAACAAAAGCTTGTTCTAACCGTTTAAGTGTTTGTTGTAGAACTTGCGATTGAACTACCCTCAAAGCGGGGATTTTTTCTTTTGCTGCTGTTAAACTTTTGCACTGAGAAGCATAAGTAGGACGCTTAGCATCAGCAGGAATAATGTACTCGGAATGTAGGGAACAAGCATTAACCAGGCAACTACGAGACTTATACCAAGCCTTCCGTTCAGCAAGTGCGTAGTTATACACCCGCCGACACTGTTCTAGCCAGTCTTCAAACAGTGAAACTTGGCTGACGGTAGGTTTGAGCTTAAACTCGTAGGTTAGAGAAAACACTTGTAGTACCTCCTTGTCTCAGTATGGTACCATACTGTTACAAAGGGACAACACGATTTATAAGAAAAAAGCCGCCCTAGAAGGGCAGGGCTTTAAACCCATTTTCTCGGTAAGCCGAGATCCGATCGAGTGTCAAGCGTCCTCAAGTCTGCGGGCCATCCCTAGGGTCGATCAATGCAGGCGGACAACTGAGTACAATGAGAAAATCCTTTCGTGCCGCAATCTGTGTCAGTGTCGGAAAATCAAGCTCCCACCTTCATCTTAGTTGACGGCCACTCCCTGGCCTTTCGCTCCTACTTCGCCTTTGCCAAAAGTCGAGACGGAGGCTTGCGAACGACAACAGGCATTCCCACCAGCGTCTGTTTTGGCTTTCTCAAGTCGCTGCTGGAAGTAATGGCCGCCCACGACCCCCAGTACATGGCGATCGCCTTTGACCTCGCCACGCCCACATTTCGCCACGAAGCAGACGACACCTATAAAGCCGGTCGAGCCGAAACACCGGAAGATTTTAAGCCGGATATCAAAAACCTGCAAGAACTCCTCACCTATTTGAATTTACCTGCCATAACTGCTCCCGGCTACGAGGCGGACGATGTTTTGGGAACTTTGGCAAACAAAGCCAGCGCGGCGGGTTATCAGGTCAAAATCCTCACGGGCGATCGAGATTTGTTTCAATTAGTAGAAACCGAAAAACAAATCAGCGTATTATATTTGAGTACCGATGAGCTCAGGCGATCGGGCAAAGGCAAATCCCAAGAATACGGCCCGGAAGCAGTCAAAGAAAAACTCGGTATTTTGCCCGAACAAGTAATAGATTACAAAGCCTTGTGCGGCGACAAATCCGATAACATCCCCGGAGTCAAAGGCATCGGCGACAAAACCGCCCTGCAATTGCTGGAAGCTTACAATTCCCTTGATGGAATTTATGCAGCCATTGATGAGATTAAAGGAGCAACTAAGAAAAAGCTAGAAGAAGGCAAAGAAGCTGCTTATCATTCTCAACGCATGGCGACAATTGTCCAAGACGTGCCCTTAGAAATCAACTTAGAAGATTGCCAGCTTATAGGTTTTGACGAATCAGCCTTGATTCCCATGCTGGAAAAGTTGGAATTTAAAACATTTTTAAGCAAAGTAAAGCAAATTCAAAAGCGTTTTGGTGGCACAGAAGAGCCATTGACAGACAGTGGAACAGGCATCTTGCCTGTTGCAAAGGGCGGGCAAGATGCCCAACCCCTACTCCCCACAATCAATTCAATGGAGAGTGGAACAGGCAAGATGCCTGTTGCCGACAGTGGAACAGGCATCTTGCCTGTTGCAAAGGGCGGGCAAGATGCCCAACCCCTACTCCCCACAATAGATAAGTCACCTCAAACTTCTGAAATTTCAGAAGATGAAAGTGACACATTTTACAGTTTGGCAGAAACCCTAGCCGCCCAGCAGGAAAACAAATTACCAATTAAACCCCGAATAATTCAAACAACCGAACAGTTAAACGAATTAGTCCAACTGCTGCAAACTTTCACCGACAAAGCCTCACCCGTGGCGTGGGATACCGAAACCACCGCCATCGAACCGCGAGACGCCGAATTAGTCGGAATTGGCTGCTGTTGGGGAACCGGCGAAGAGGATCTCGCTTACATTCCCACGGGACACAAAAGGGGCACAAACTTGGACAAAGCCACAGTTTTAAATGCTTTGCGTCCGATTTTGGAAAGCGAGAATTATCCCAAGGCGCTGCAAAATGCTAAGTTCGATCGATCGATCCTGCGTTGTCAAGGAATTAAACTAGCAGGAGTCGTCTTCGACACCATGCTAGCCAGTTACGTACTCAATCCCGAAACCAGCCACAGCCTCAGCGAACTGTCAAAGAAATACTTAGTCGAGTCAGAAGACAATCACAGTGTCAGCGAATCGTTAAGGGAATACTTACGCAATAATCCCAAAAGTTATACTAAATTAGTATCGAAAAACCAAACAATTGCTGACATCAGCATTCGAGAAGTAGCCGACTACTGCGGCATGGATGTTTACACTACATTTCACTTAGTTGGGGCACTTAAAGCCAAATTGAAGGAAGCTGATGAATCTAGCTTTCCCGATAAGTCTTTGCAGAAGTTGCTGCTGGAAGTAGAACAGCCCCTAGAACCAGTTTTAGCTGAAATGGAATATTGCGGAATTCGCATTGATTCTGCTTATCTAAATACACTTTCGCAGCAGCTAGAAAAAAGCTTAGCGGAAATAGAAGAAAAAACTTATGCCGCAGCGGGAAGAAAGTTTAATTTAGGTTCCCCGAAACAACTCAGCGAAATCTTGTTAGAAAAAATCCCGGATGAGTTTCAGAAAAAGTCTCGCAAAACTAAGACTGGATACTCTACAGACGCCGCTGTTTTGGATAAATTGCAAGGAGACCACCCGATTGTAGACGATTTATTAGAACACCGAACATTATCCAAGTTGAAATCAACTTATGTCGATGCTTTGCCGCAGTTAGTGCGTGCGGATACCGGGCGAGTGCATACAGATTTCAACCAAGCTGCAACTGGTACGGGAAGGCTTTCTTCTTCCAATCCAAATTTACAAAATATTCCCATCCGCACCGAGTTTTCACGGCAAATTCGCAAAGCTTTTTTACCAGAAGAAGGTTGGCTGATGGTGTCGGCTGACTATTCTCAAATTGAATTGCGAATTTTGGCTCACTTGAGTCAAGAACCTGTGTTAATTGAAGCTTATCAAAATAACCGAGATGTGCATACCGTAACGGCTCAACTGTTGTTTGAAAAGGAGGAAATAACTCCCGACGAGCGCAGGTTTGGCAAGACGATTAATTTTGGAGTAGTTTACGGTATGGGGGCGATCAAGTTTGGGCGATCGATGGGCAAGACTTCCAAAGATGGCAAGGAGTTTATTGCTAAATTTAACGCTCGCTATAGTAAGGTTTTTGAATATTTGGAGAAAGTAAAAAAAGAGGCGATCGCCCTCGGATACGTTACCACAATACTCGGCCGCCGTCGCTACTTAAACTTCGAGAGCGAAAGCCTCCGCGACTTAAAAGGCCGCAATCCCCAAGACATTCACTCCGATCGACTTAAATCTCTCAGCAGAGATGACGCCCAATCTTTGCGGGCCGCAGCCAACGCTCCCATTCAAGGTTCCAGTGCTGATATCATTAAACTTGCCATGATTGAGGTACACAAAATTTTGCAAAACTATCAGGCGCGGCTACTGCTGCAAGTTCACGATGAATTAATCTTTGAAGTCCCTCCCGATGAATGGGAAGAATTGCAACCAAAAATTAGAAGTGCGATGGAAAGTGCTCCGACAATTATAAGTGCGATGGAAAATGCTCTGCCGAAAAATACAAGTGCGATGGAAAATGCGCCCGGTATGGTACCGCTGATAGTTGACATCCACGCTGGGCAAAATTGGATGGAAACTAAATAAAACACAGAAATATGAGCCAACTTAAAATCGCCATTTTCCCCAAAATAAAAACCTTAAGTGCAGTTGCTCTGCTATTGCTACTATTTGGTTGTCCGCAAAAGTTTGCACCGAATAACTATGCTGTCAAGCGAGTCAGCGACGGCGATACCCTTGTCGCCAGTGATGCCGCCGGGAAAGATATAAAAGTGCGTTTTGCCTGTGTAGATGCACCGGAAATCTCGCACGGCGAACCAATTAGCAAAGCATCAAATAAAAATCAATTCAAGTGGGGAAATCTAGCGCACCAAAGAATGCAGCAGCTTGTCAAACAAGGGGGCGGTCGCGTTGTTTTGACCGTCACCGATACTGACCGCTACGGCCGCAAAGTTAGCGAAGTTCGCTTGCCAAATGGTACATTTGCCCAAGAAGTTTTGATCCGCGAAGGATTAGCAATGGTTTACCGTCCTTACTTGAAAAATTGTCCGAGTGCAAGTGTTCTGGAACAAGCGGAAGCCGAAGCTAAGAAAAATCGCCGCGGCGTTTGGGGAGATTCTAAGTTTGTTCCTGCGTGGGATTTTCGCAAGAAATGATTTAGTCATTGGTTATTGGTTATTGGTGGTTGACAGTTGACTGTTAACTGTTACCAGTTCTCCATGCCCCATGCCCCACGCCCAATTCTCCATGCCCTATGCCCTATGCCCAATTCCCAATTCCCCAACAAATGTGATAGGCTCCAGATAAACTAATAGACTGCTGACAAAAGCGGTCTATTGCAATCACCCAAAATTAACTTTAAGGGACATCAATGAATTTCAAACATCTGGTTATTTCCGGCCTTGCCCTGATCCTCGGTACTACAATCGTAGGAAATGCTATTGCTCAAGGACTGACGGACGACCAAAAAACGGTTGTTTGTCGCTTGAAAACAGAATTTGATCAGCGGAAAGGCAACGGTCAAAAATTAGTATTTGTGCCGTTGCTGGGTCAAGTTCGCAAGCAAGTTTCATCTCCTTTTAGAGCAACGCTGCATCCTAATGTGGAGTATGTTTTTGTTGCCACTTGCGACGGAAATTGCCAGGATTTAAACTTATCTCTCAAGGATGCAAGCGGTCAGGAAGTCGCTGTGAGTCAAAAAACAGGCGAACTGGCGTCAATCTCTTTTACTCCCCCATCCCAAGGCGAATATCAAATCAGTGCTAAGCCTGGGGAATGCACGACGGCAGAGGGTTGCAGTTACGGCCTGGGAATCTTCGTTCCAGCAAGTGCTAGCGTACCTAATGCTTCAAGAATTCCTGCTGAGATAGCACAATTTCGACTTTGCCAGTAGGGGAACAAGGATAGAGTTGTGGGTTGCGAGTAGAGTAGAGTTTTTAATCAGAAATCTAACTCATAACTTGCAACTTATAACTCGCAACTTATCTCGCAACCACGCCCGACGGTGAGTAGGTTCTTAATTAGTGAAACCATGCCTTTGACTGGTTTTTACTTGTTGCTTTTTTTTACTCTGAACGACTTGCCCGATCGCATCGCCGAAGGGAAGGTAGCTGAAGGCAGCCGAAGAGCCTTCTTCCTTCTGCTATAATTTGTTACGCATAACTCCTCCAAACTGTCAAGCAGATCGAGCTGTGGAACCTTGCAAAGGCCCAATAACTGCCGAAAGCTGGCTTGAAGCCAGAACTTTATTTACCCTCAGACAGGCATCAATTAGAATATAGATGGTGCCTCTCAAAGGTGACGAGTACATTGCCCATGTCTTTAACCTTAGCTTTGAAAAATCAACTGCAGAACCGTCCTCAAATAGGGTTGAAAAGTCTGTTGGGCCGCTTGGGTATCAGGCAGAAAATCGGCTGCGGATACGCCTTGGTCATTAGTATTGCCGTTTTGGGTGCTGTGGCGGGACGGGGAGTAGAATCCTATCACAAACAGCAAGTTAGAGAAAAACTAGCGATCGACCGAGATAAAGCGGAAATCCTGACAAACCTCAACAACACGGTGCAGGAAGTCAGAATTCAGCAGCAAGAGCTCGCGAGTCTGACGGCCAAACCGCAAATTTTCGATCGCGAACGATCGGAATTCCTGACTCGCGTTGCTCAGATGAGCGGAATCCTGGAACAACTGCAAACCCTACCGCCGACGAAGAATCCCGAAATTGCCCAAGACTACGAACTGCTTCAACAGTTCGTTCAAGTCAACGGCAAAACCGTAGAATCATACTTTCAACAAGTACAAAAATTGTTGGCTACTGCGAAATTATCTGCTTTGAATCCGCAACAGCAGCAGGCTTTTGGGCGGAATTTGAACAATTTTGTGGCCGGCGAAACTGCTTTGAAACTCAAACAGTTTTCCGAGGATTCAGCCCAACTGGCCGGCAACTTTCGCGAGAAAGCAGACGAGGCATTGAGAACCTACGAAAATGCCGAAAAACTCGGAACTCTCATTCTCGTTGGCTCTCTCTTGATATCAGGTGCGATCGCAGCAATTCTAGCAGCATACACCAGCGGGGCGATCGCTCGCTCCTTAGAAGCCACCACCCTCATCGCTCAGCGAGTGACAGAAGAATCTAACTTTGACCTGCAAGTACCCGTCACTACTTCCGACGAAGTGGGAAGGCTAGCAATTTCCCTCAACGAACTAATCCAAAGAGTAGCCGAATACACAGAAGAATTGCACGAAGCAAAAGTAGCCGCCGAAGCTGCCAACCGCTCGAAAAGTGCATTTCTCGCCAACATGAGCCACGAACTACGCACCCCCCTCAACGCCATCATTAACTACAGCGAAATGCTGCAAGAAGATGCTCAAGATTCCGGTTCAGAAGACTTTCTCCCAGACTTAGAAAAAATTCAAACCGCAGGCAAACACCTGCTGGATATGATTAGCGACATCCTCGACATTTCCAAAATAGAAGCAGGTCACGTCACCCTTTATTTGGAAAACTTCGACGTGGCAACGATGATTGAAGAAGTGATGACTACTGCTCAACCGCTAGTAGAAAAAAAAGGCAATTCTTTAGCACTGAAAACAAAAGGCGAACTCGGCACAATGTACGCCGACCAACCGAAAGTGCGGCAAATTCTCCTCAATTTGCTCAGCAATGCTGCCAAATTTACCGAAAAAGGCGTCATTACTATCGGCGTCGAAAGAATGAAAATTGAAAAATCAAGACCGACCAAACAAAATAAAAATAATGATATTCACTCTGGTTCAAACTACACTTCTCAAGTTTTAATGTTTCGAGTCAGCGACACCGGCATCGGCATGACAAACGAGCAATTAGAGCAGATATTTAAACCTTTTACCCAAGCTGATGCTTCAACTACCCGCAAATACGGAGGCACGGGTTTGGGATTGACAATTAGCCAGCGTTTGTGTCAAATTCTCGGCGGCGAAATTAGCGTCGAAAGCGAAGATGGTAAGGGTTCAACTTTTATTGTCAGTCTCCCGGAACGGGTGGTGATGCAGGCATGAAGTCAATCGATTTTAGATTTTAGATTTTAGATTTTAGATTAAAGAATTGAAGCCTTGACTTGCGCGAGATAAATACGTTCGGCAAGTTTCATCGGATACAGGTTTTTTATTTCTGGACGGATGAATCACGTGGCGGGTATCCTGGATGCTTGATTGTCAGGCAATATATGGATTTTGACACGGATACACGGATTAATTATTGAGCATTCGTCAATAGTCAGGAGGCAGATATTCAAGGAAAAAGAAAGAGGGAGGAAGGAAGAGGGAAATTTTAAAATGTATTGATATAGCAACCGCTTTCGTCGGTTAGGGCATAAAGTGTAAATAGCCCCAATTGCCGTGCGATCGCAAAACCCATCTCCAAAGTTTTGCTCTTAAATATCAATACTTCGGACAGTTTTTGATTACGAACCGTAGAATAAGGGTTTCAAGGCTCCAAGGCGATCGAGCTACCAACGGAAAATTGAGGGTTTCAGACTACGAAATAAAAACAGTTCGGACTATTGAAATATCAGGGCTTATGAATATTACTCGCGTCTCAGTTGACTCAGCAGGCAATCAGGGCAATCCACTCCCCTTCTCCTTCACCTCTCCTTCCATTTCGCCCGATGGGCGGTTTGTGGCGTTTGCCTCTCCAGCATCCAACCTCGTGCCGGGGGACACTAACGCTAGCAATGATGTCTTTGTCCGCGACACGCTAGCCAATACCACCACCCGCGTCTCTGTGGACTCAGCAGGCAATCAGACTTTCGGCGATTCCTACAGCCCCTCTATCTCAGGTAATGGGCGGTTTGTGGTGTTTGACTCTCTAGCATCAAACCTCGTGCCGGGGGACACTAACAATCGCAGTGACATCTTCGTGCGCGACACGCTAGCCAACACTACCACTCGCGTCTCTGTAAACTCAGCAGGCAATCAGGCGAACGATTACTCCTACTTCTCTTCAATCACCCCCGACGGGCGATTTGTAGTGTTTTCTTCTAATGCCTCCAACCTCGTGCCGGGGGACACTAACAATAACATCGACCTTTTCGTGCGCGACACGCTAGCCAATACAACTACCCGCGTCTCTGTTGACTCAGCAGGCAATCAGGCTAACAGGGAGGTTTACGGCTCCTCCATCTCAGCAGACGGGCGGTTTGTGGCGTTTACTTCTTTTGCCTTTAACCTAGTGCCGGGGGATACTAACGAAAACTACGACACCTTTGTGCGCGACTTGTCAACCAACACGACAACCCGCGTCTCTGTGAACTCAGCAGGCAATCAGGCGAGCGGTAGCCCCGGCATCCCTTCCATCTCAGCCAACGGCCGGTTTGTGGTGTTTGATTCTAATGCCTCCAACCTCGTGCCGGGGGATACTAACAATACCAGCGACATCTTCGTGCGGGACTTGTTGACGAATACAACCACCCGCGTCTCTGTTGACTCAGCAGGTAATGAGGCTAACAAGTTTTCCTCCAATCCCTCCATCTCAGGCGACGGGCGGTTTGTGACATTTGCATCTACTGCCTCCAACCTAGTGCCGGGGGACACTAACGAAAACTACGATGTCTTTGTGCGGGACACGCTCGCCAACACCACCGCTCGTGTCTCTGTTGACTCATCAGGCAACGAGGGGAATAACGAGTCCTCCGACTCCTCCATCTCTGCGGACGGGCACAGAGTAGTGTTTTCATCTGATGCCACTAACCTCGTACCCGGAGATACTAACAATACCCTCGATGTCTTTGTTTCTGACATCGGCAATACTCCAGGCAATAACCCTCCTGATAACAATATCAACGGCACTCTAGGTAATGACATCCTGACTGGCACCAACGGCAACGATATCATCAACGGTTTGCGGGGTAACGATATCTTCACTGGCGGGGGTGGCAACGACTACCTGTCTGGTGGCAAAGGTTTTGACACTCTCAACGGCGGTTTGGGAAACGATATTCTAGTCGGCGGCGCGGGCAACGATGTATTTGTTTTAGGTGCGGGATTGGGAGTTGATACGATCGCTGATTTCGCCAACTCTCAAGATACCGTGCAATTAATCAATGGCTTGACCTTCGGACAGCTATCAATTTCGCCGGGAACTGACGGCACATTAATTACAGTAGCCAGCAGCGGTGAAGTTTTAGCTTCTTTGATAGGTATTGCTCCCAATCTCATCGGTTCTGAAGATTTCATCTCGGTCTAGAGATAGTAAAGTGGTCATTTGTGAAATCACTTTTACTCAGGGAACCTGATGAAAATTGGCAAACAATCCTTGGCATTAATAGGCCAAATTATTGCAGTTATGTAACCTACTTTTACCGCTTTATTCACAAGAAAGCAACAGCGAATTGAGCCAACTTCAATTTTTCTGAGAAGCCCAAAAATGGTTGTTGCCGATCGCAGAGACTGTTTCTCGATCGGCAACAACCCCGCCAATCTGTCTTGTGCGAGCCTCCGCCGCCCCTTTTACCGTCGTTGGAGCGTGTAATCGAACAGTTTTTGAAATATTGTTGACTGTTGACTGTTGACTGTGAGTCAAAAAAATGAAAATTGCGCGAATTATTTGTTGGCAGCTTGATTCGACTTTACGCCCGACGAGGAAACGCGGATTTGATATCAATTATCACAATAAAGAATAATTAACAACCAGACCCGGACTAACGCACAGACTCTATCTGTAGGTGCGCCGTGTGCACCTTACATATAGGGGTTCTGCGTAAGTTTTGATAATTCCCAGGTCAAAACCTGGGAATATAGCAAGCCTAAAGAAGAAAGCCTTGTACAACAGTAGTTTTCAAGACTCCTTCAAAAGTGCGTTCTGTCTTGTCCACCAGCACAACGACATTGCGCCCGTTCGGAGACAAACGAACTTCTCGGATTGAATAAGAGAACACCCAATCTTGAAAATTGTTCAGCGTTCCGAGGACACGCTGCCGACCGTTATGATTAATTACAAGACGCATGGCGGCGCTTTCTCTGCCAGCAGAAGCATTTTTTTGCCGCTGTTCTAGGCGAATTTGTAAAGGCTTTGCTGTATTGACTCTGACGGCGACTGTCTCGCTTCCATTGGCTCCGGGAGTACGAGAAATAATGTTGAGTTTAGTTCCAGCGTGAGGAGGAGTTAACTTCAAAGTTTGCCTGCTATTCCAAGTTTTTTTAAGCAAGTCATCTTCTGCCATTTTAGTGCTTTTATTGGAGTCTGGCTCGCCATATTTAGTTTCGATACACCCATTTCTGATGCAGGAATTTGCAGCAACTTGGACAATTTGCAATTCTGCTTTGGGAATTCCCGCTCCAGTATCTCTGGAACTTTCTAGATACAAGTAGTAATTGCTGTCGGCGGAAAAACCAGACATCCGGTGTGCGGCACGCCAGGTACTTGCCAAAGCTTCAGGGGCTAGTGTGATCGCGGCACTTGCTATAATACCTAACGAAATTAAAGGTAAAATTTTCATAGCTATATTTTCCAGGTGTGAGAGTTATAGCGGCTGTTATTGATGAGTAAAACAATAACGCTTTGGGTTTAGCTATAGGACTGTGACGCTTCTCAAGTCCTCTCTCCTATTTACATGAGTGTTTCTCCATTTTCCGCAGCAGGAGACTGTTTAAGAATATGCCGTTTTTTCAAGTGGCACTAGAAAGCATTTTTAATGTGAGAGTTGCTCTTATCTCACATCTTGCACTCTTCTCAAGAACAGGCAAGATGCCTGTTCCACAAAGAGTGAATTTTCTTCTTGTGGAACAGGCATCTTGCCTGTTCATAAAAAGCTTATTGACAATGGTGCAATATCTCAGTCCTATCCAAGAGTCCAACTTTTAGGCGCGGCAGTTTGCTTTTCCTTGCGAGGGACTGCTACACAGGACGGAAATACCTATCTCAAGATAGGGGAACACCGATCCGCCCCCTCTCCGCAACTGCCTACAATGACTATTGTACGGGGAATTAAGCAATTGCCTCTACAGCAGTCATCATTTTTAATGCAGGGAATTAAAATTTATGCAACCAAATAATCCAAACCAATTTACAGAAAAAGCCTGGGAAGCCCTCGCCCGCACCCCCGAAATCGTCAAAGCAGGTCAGCAGCAGCAGCTAGAAAGCGAACATCTTATGAAAGCTTTGCTGGAACAAGAATCGGGACTCGCTAGCAGCTTGTTTAACAAAGCGGGAGTTTCTGTAGCAAAATTGCGCGATCGCACTGATGAGTTTATCAGTCGCCAGCCCAAAATCACTGGAAGCGGCGGCAACGTTTATCTAGGTCGTTCTCTCGACACTTTGCTCGATCGCGCCGAAACTTATCGCAAAGAGTACGGCGATGAATTTATTTCGATCGAGCATTTGATACTAGGTTACGTTAAGGACGATCGCTTCGGCAGAAATCTACTACAAGAATTTAAACTAGATGAAGGCAAGCTCAAAGATATCATTACCCAAGTCCGGGGGAAGAACAAAGTGACCGATCAAAATCCAGAAGGCAAATACGAAGCGCTGGAAAAATACGGCCGAGATTTGACAGAAGCCGCGCGTCAAGGCAAACTCGATCCGGTAATCGGACGGGATGACGAAATCCGCCGCACGATTCAAATTTTGAGCCGTCGCACCAAAAATAATCCCGTATTGATTGGGGAACCGGGAGTCGGCAAAACTGCGATCGCCGAAGGACTCGCCCAGCGAATTATCACCGGAGATGTGCCGCAATCTCTCAAAGACAGACAATTAATTAGCCTAGATATGGGCGCGTTAATTGCCGGGGCAAAATTCCGGGGAGAATTTGAAGAACGCTTGAAAGCGGTGCTCAAAGAAGTGATGGACAGCAACGGCAAAGTCATCTTATTTATCGATGAAATTCACACCGTTGTCGGTGCGGGTGCGACTCAAGGATCGATGGATGCCGGTAACTTACTCAAACCGATGTTAGCGAGGGGAGAATTGCGCTGTATCGGTGCTACAACTCTCGACGAATACCGCAAGTACCTCGAAAAAGATGCGGCACTAGAACGCCGTTTTCAACAAGTTTATGTTGACCAACCAACAGTTGAAGATACTGTCTCGATTTTGCGGGGCTTGAAAGAACGCTACGAAGTTCACCACGGCGTGAAAATTTCTGACAGCGCCCTAGTGGCGGCGGCTACTTTGTCTACTCGATATATTAGCGATCGCTTCCTTCCAGACAAAGCCATTGACTTAGTTGACGAAGCAGCCGCTAAACTCAAAATGGAGATTACCTCCAAGCCCGAAGAACTAGACGAAATCGATCGCAGGATTTTGCAGCTAGAAATGGAAAGACTGTCGCTGCAAAAAGAAAGTAACGCTGCTTCGATCGAGCGCTTGGAAAGACTGGAAAAAGACTTAGCAAACCTCAAGGAACAGCAAAGCGCTTTGAATGCCCAGTGGCAATCGGAAAAAGGTGTCATCGGAAACATTCAAAAGATTAAAGAACAGATTGATAAGGTGAATATTGAAATTCAGCAAGCTGAATTAAAATATGACCTCAACCGCGCTGCTGAGTTGAAATATAGCAAGTTAACTGAATTGCAAAAACAATTGCAAGAAGCAGAAGCTCAACTGTCCGCAACTCAAACCACAGGTAAAACTTTGCTGCGGGAAGAAGTCACTGAAGCTGACATTGCCGAGATTATTTCCAAGTGGACGGGAATTCCGATCAGCAAGTTAGTTGAATCGGAAATGCAGAAACTTCTGCACTTGGAAGATGAACTGCACAAGCGGGTAATTGGACAGGATGAAGCGGTGACTGCGGTTGCAGATGCAATTCAGCGATCGCGCGCAGGTTTAGCCGATCCCAATCGTCCGGTTGCGAGTTTTATCTTCCTCGGCCCCACGGGTGTTGGCAAAACCGAGTTGGCGAAAGCATTAGCGTCTTATCTGTTCGACACGGAAGAAGCGATCGTGCGAATTGATATGTCGGAATACATGGAGAAACACGCGGTTTCGCGGTTAATTGGTGCGCCTCCGGGATACGTGGGCTACGATGAAGGTGGACAGTTAACTGAGGCTGTGCGCCGCCGTCCTTACTCAGTGATTCTATTCGATGAAATCGAGAAAGCGCACCCGGATGTATTCAACATCATGCTGCAAATTCTGGATGACGGCCGCGTTACCGATGCTCAAGGTCACACAGTAGACTTTAAGAATTCTGTGATTATTATGACATCGAATGTCGGCTCTCAATACATCTTAGATGTGGCGGGAGATAACGAACAAATGCGGAGTCGGGTGATGGAAGCGATGCGGGGAACTTTCCGCCCGGAATTCTTGAACCGGATTGATGAGATGATTATCTTCCACGGTTTGAGTAAGACGGAACTGCGGCAGATTGTGCTGTTGCAAGTTAAGCGCTTGGAAAAACGGTTAGCCGATCGCAAAATGTCTCTGAAATTGTCGGAATCTGCGATCGACTTCTTAGCAGAAATTGGTTACGATCCGGTTTACGGTGCGCGGCCTTTGAAGCGGGGAATTCAGCGCGAGTTGGAAACCCAAATGGCGAAGGGTATTTTGCGGGGAGATTTTGCTGACGGCGATACCATTTTTGTGGATATCGAGAATGAAAGGTTGGCGTTTAAGCGGCTGCCGGCACAGTTGGTGACTGCGAAATAATTGGAGTAGGGTGGGCTGTGGCCCACCTTATTTTTTTGAGGCGATGGTTCTTTTTTTTACTGCTGATGGACGCGGATGGGATTGCGGGCGATCGTTCTTAAGGGCGATCGTTTTCTGATTTATCTTTTTTGAGCTCTTGGCGATCTCTGACTGCTTTAGCTGCGACATGGGAGAGAAGGTTTGCGAGGGTTCTATCTTCTTCTTCGGCCCATTCGGACAAGGCTTGATGAACGTCTTCTGGCAGTGTAACTGTAACTCGCATTCGTGAAGGCATAGGTGGGCACGGTTTTACTTCAATTGTCTTAAATTTTACACTGCAAACCCTTTCAGTATGGCGCCGTCTTCAACTCGGGCGATCGCTCCGGGATTGGTCCTTTTTCTGCTCTTGGCGCTCTCTAACAGATTTCGTCAGCAGGTAAGTTGTCAAACTGCTAACGGATCTGCTTTCTTCTTCTGCCCATTCTTCCAGAGCTTTTTGAATTTCCTCTGGTAGGTATGCGGTAACTCTTCCCCGTGAAGCCATTCGTTGCACTACAAAAAATCTCAATACAGTCCATCTTACGCTGTTTTGAGTTAAGACCGATAAAAATATTTCATTTTAAGTTGTTTTAAATTATTGTACGTCATTGTGTGTTATAATACCACCTGTAAACAGTCAAAAGCCAGCCCCTTACTGTCCAAGGTTCCGGGCTGGCTCTGGCTCCAACATTCAATGGAGACAAATTCTATGATGACATACAAAGAACGCTTGTGTTGTTGGGCGATCGCCCGTTTGTTACCCTCTGAGCAATGGATAATTGTTGCCCGCTTCCGCAGTCGTTCAGATGCAGACGGGCATTTTCAGTTTCTGCGTCAAACTATACCCCACGTTAAGTTCGAGGTTGTGTTCGATTCCAGTGGGGACAGTCACCGTTTATCGGCCTTGGGCCGCCCTTCCAATTCCGTCACCAGCGCGTTATAAATGGTAATTTTCGCGGCGGTTTCAGTTAACTAAACATTTGCGATCGCACTTTTTTTGATAAGTGCGATCGGCCGTACCATCTTAGCCAAATCAGAATTTATACTGGGGTGGCCTCAAGACTAAAATTTTCCGAACAGGACTTTATCAACCTTGGGCTGTGGTAAAATGATCGTATCCACACCACTTTCTCGTTACTTAAAAATATGCGATCGCAACTAGAACAAATTACGCTTCAAGACAGAAATGCTGCTGAAATGGAAATTCGCGACAAGCAGAAGCAAATTAATTACGATACGAGAGACTATCCCCTCGAAATACTTGTTCAAAAATATATGGAAGGAATTAACGATGATACTAATAAGTTGTTTATTCCCGACTACCAACGCGAACTTGTTTGGGATGAAGCAAGGCAATCAAAGTTTATCGAATCGGTAATTTGGGGGCTGCCAATACCTTCTATATTCGTTGTTGATATCGGCCATGATGAAAATGATGAACCACGTTTAGAGATCGTATACGGTGCACAACGCATTCTTACCCTAACTAGATTTGTTAACAACGAATTAACCTTAATTGGACTCAAAAAAATAGAGCATTTAAATGGATTTAAGTTTAGTGATTTACTCATGGCTCGCCAGAGGAACTTCAACCGAAAGACAGTTCGGACTATCCAATTAACTGAAGCTGCGAATGAGGAAGTCCGAAGAGATTTATTTGAACGGATACAATCCTTTTAAGGGCAATGTAAATTCATTTTACCTACTGTACAAAATCTGAGGCAACCAGTTTAATAAATGTAGTGGCGCGTATTGAATATTTCCGCAATTAACTGCCATGTCACACTCATGAATACTGTATTTTTAGACTTTAATACACGCGCCAAAGAGGTGAACGATTACTTCATTTTTTTGGAAAGCTTGGAAAAACAGACAACGAAGTTAGCTTTATTCGATACTCGTGGCAAATACCAAATTCAAAGCCTCGATCCAGAGTTAGCAAAAACTCTCAAAGCTAATGCTTTTTTGTTACTGTATAACTTAGTTGAATCCACTATGCGAAATGCGATTGAAGCCATATTCCAGGAGTTCAAAAATAAAGGAATCTCCTTTGACCGACTAAAACCCAAAATCAAAGTGATTGTCCTCCAAAATCTAAAAAACCGTTCTCCTCAGAAAATTCATTTAACAATCAATCAAATCTCTACAGATATCATCACAGCTACATTTGAGCGCGAGGAACTGTTTTCAGGAAATGTGGATGCTAGGTTGATTAAAGAAATAGCAGAAAAATATGGTTTTTCATATCAAACCGACTTTACTAAGACAAAGAACGGGCAAAATCTTGTAGTTGTTAAAAGCAACCGGAATGATTTGGCGCATGGGATTAAGTCTTTTGAGGAAGTTGGACGAGATAAGACAATTAAGCAACTATTAGAAATGATATCGTTTCCGGTTGTATCGGAATGATTTAACCGCAGAGGGCGCAGAGAACGCAGAGGGAGAGAATACAGAGAGGAATAATTCCGATGCTACCGGATTTGATATGAAGGAAGAAGTCGTAGAGTATTTGACGCAAATACTGGAAAATATCAGAGATTATCTTGACAATCAAGAGTATTTGGACGTAACTACAGGTAATCCTTAATTTTAGGCTAAGAAACCGGGTTTCTCGGATGATTTAGGTTGGATGGCGAGATATCTCGGAAGAAACCCGGTTTCTGGGGATGATGCGAAGGCTACTTCCGCACCATCACAGACTTAATTACAGCATTCGGGTGATACTTATTAGTCTGATAAAATCCCCCTTTACCAGCCCCGTAAACCCCCCCAAATTGTTTGCCTTCAGCCTTGGGAACAAACATAATGTTTCTAGTGGGTTGCTTGGCAAATACAACCCCTTCTCTCATTTCATTATCCACGTTATAAGATAAAGTAGCCTTGCCGTAAATTGCCTCAGCTTGTTTCAGAGTCATTCCCGGCCCGACGCCCTGAACTGTTTTATAATTAGCATTGTCAGTCATCAAAAGTTCAATGACATCGGTATCTTTTAGCTTTGTACCCGCAGCGTAGATAATGCGATATTGCACTTTTCCCGATCGACTAACTGTTACAGAATCAAAGTCTACCATAAAAGGAGACTCTACTTTAAACTGCGCCGTGGAACCCAGAGTCTTTTTCAATTGTCCGAAAGTCATCCCCACCTTCGCCGCTCCAATTGTGCGATCGGAAATTGTTAAACTTGCAGCAGGTGTTTTTTGAGCAGTTTTTGCCGTTTCCCCCAGCTTATTTGCACCCCCAAGCGCAACAGCGGAACCGGGCTCGGAAATTAAGGTGAGGTAACTGCCGATCGCCAATAAAACAGCTATCATTGATCCAGACAAAACTTTAAGATTCAACATGACTAATTCTCCTAGATTTCAAATGCGACTATCTACCCGTATCTTTTTGACTATCCTGGGCCTCACCCTCCTAGTTTGGATTCTCAGAGGTGTTGGGATATTGACATTCATTCCCGGTGGTGTTATCTGGATACTGATTTTGTTGTCTTTTGTTGCGGGTATCCTCAGCACTTTACTCCGTCGGTAAGCCAGCATCCGGCAAATAACAAATAAGAATTAACAATTAAAAGTTAACAAATTATTTTAATTTTGATTGTTTGATAGCCTTTCCCACTGTTACATTTAACTGAGCGCCGATCAGCATCACCAAAGAAGAAAGATCGAGCCACAGCAGCAACACAATAAAAGTTCCGATCGTGCCGTAAGTCCAAGTGTAATTGCCCAAGTGCAAAACATAAAACCGAAATAAAGCTGAAAAAAGCGCCCACAAAATAGCAGCAAAAACAGCTCCCGAAAAAATAGGAATATCTGGTTGACGGCGGCTAGGCCCGTAGCGGTAAACAAAAGCAAAGGCTAGTGATATAATTCCCAAAGAAATCGGCCACCGCCACAGCCGCCAAACACCTAACAGTTGCGACTCCAAAGGGCAATTGCCGGCGAGGAGCAAGCAATTTTGAACATCTTTTAAATGGCAATTGGCGACGGACTCCAGCAGGCAACTCTGGCGGGCAATAGCTTGTACGATTAAGTCGCTGACAAAGACTACTCCCGATGCTAGAATTAACAGCACAATTGTACCGATACTCAGCGCCAGAGAAATAAGTTTTGCTTTCCAAAATGGTCGAGTTCGATCGCTGGGGATGTCATGGATACGATCGAGTGCAGCCATCGCCGCGCTCATTACTCCAGAAAATGCCCAAATCGCCCCAAGAAAGCTCACCGAAAACAGCCCTTTACTGCGAGTTAACAGAATTTCTTTGATTAAGCCACCAATCAACTTCCGCACGTCATCGGGTATAACTTCGCCCAAAAGACGGGCGATTTGATAAAGTGTTGACTGCAAAGGTTCAAACAGAGCGATCGCAGATAAGATAGCCAACAGCCCCGGAAATAGCGCCAGCATAGAATTGTAGGCCATTTCTGCAGATAGCCCCGGCAAGCGCTGCTCTCCCGCCTTCGCGCCGACTTCCTTGAGGGTGCCCCAAGTCAAACACCGACAAAACAGCCAAAAACCCCCAAATTTCCGTTTAAGAGCTCTCAGCAGCCTTAAAAGCGCCTTAAACAAAGCTAAAATCAGGTAGCGCAACCAGTAAAAAATGTTCATAGCGCACAGGCAATGGGGCGAAAGATGAGGTACACAAGTCGTTAATTAATTAATATCAAATCCGGTTGCATCGGAATTATTCCTCTCTGTATTCTCTCCCTCTGCGTTCTCTGCGCCCTCTGCGGTTAAATCATTCCGATGCAACCGGAAACGATATAAGCCATTATCAACTCGCAATTGCTAATTCTCAATTGCCAATTCCCAATTCCCCAATCTAAAATCTAAAATCTAAAATCTAAAATCAATATTATGGCTCAGGATGTCAGACAGTGGTTAGATGAAATCAAGCGGCTGCAACAGCAGTTAACAGAAGTTTCGCGCGATCGCGATGAGGCTGGTGAAAGTGCGGCTCAGTGGCGCCAACTGTACAATACCGAAGCCGAGCAGCGGCGGAATGATGCTAAATTAACTCAGCAAAGCATCGCTTCTCTGGAAGCACAAATACAGCAATTACAAAATTTTTCCCCCATTGCGCCCGAAGGCGACGATGCTGGAGTTGCTCGCCAGCAGGAAGTCGAACAACTGCAAACAGTAGGCGAACTTAAAGCTAAGTTAGCAGAAGTTCTCGAAGAGCGCGATCGGGCGATCGAACAAGTTAAACAACTCACTCAAGCCCTCAAACAAGAAGAAGCCCGTCACGCCGAAACTAGCAAAAATTTAACTAGCGCCCTCGGAGATGCCGTTGACTTGCTCACGAAAGCCCAAAATCCTGCCCCTGCAAAAACCGAGACAGTATATTCTTTAGAGATAGTACCTACTCGCACTGCAAATCCTGGCGAAACTGCTCTGGAAATACGTCAAACTTCCGCCCCAGGCAAAAATCCCGCCCAACTTCCACCTTCTAAAAATCAGTTACTCGATTTACCGCCTTTTAGCAATTAGTCAAACGATTAGAAAAAATCATGCTATAAATTATCCGATACCCCTAAATCAGCGGATCTGGGGGATGGGGGTGAGGTTTAATTTTCAAGCAAAAACCACAGTCCGATTGCCATAAACTAAAACACGATTTTGTAAATGATATCGCACCGCCCTTGCTAAAACAACTCTTTCTAAATCTTTACCTTTGCGAATCAAATCAGAGACTTCATCGCGGTGACTGACGCGCACAACATCTTGTTCAATAATCGGGCCAGCATCTAAATCGGGTGTAACATAGTGGGCTGTTGCACCGATAATTTTTACCCCTCTTTCATAAGCCCTTTCGTAGGGATTTGCACCCACAAACGCGGGTAAAAATGAATGGTGAATATTAATCACATTGGGAAATTTTATGATAAAGTCTTGACTTAAAATTTGCATATATTTAGCCAAAACTACTAAATCAATCTTATATTTCTTAAGAATTTCTAACTGTTGTGCTTCTTGAATAGCTTTATTGTCTTTAGTAATGGGAATATACTCAAAGTCGATACCGTATTGTGCGGCAAGAGGCTTTAAATTTTCATGGTTGCTGATAATCAGGGGAATTTCACATCTGATTTCTTGCGCTCGCTGTCGCCAAATCAAGTCTAATAAACAATGATCTTGACGGCTTACCCAGATTGCGATCCGTCGAATTTTATGAGAGAAATGCAATTGCCAATTGGCTTGTAAGTCCTTGGCTATTTCACTAAAAGCCGGTGTTATTTGTTCGGTGGTTAAGTCAAAATCATCTAATTGCCATTCTAGCCTGCTCAGAAATAATCCGGCGGTAAAATCTGTATGGTGATCCGCGTGGATTATATTGCCGTTATGGGACGCGATAAAATTGGCAAGTAAGGCGACGAGTCCTTTGCGATCGGGACAGGCAATTAACAGGGTTGCAGTAGGGCTAGTCATAATATAATGACAAAATTGTCTCGCTGAGTTTATTGAGAAAAAAGTGAGTTCACAGGAGTTTATTGATACTGAGATGTTGCACCATTCTCAATTAGCCTTTTATGAACAGGCTTTCCGGCCTGTTCCACAAGAAAATTTATATTTTGTGGAACAGGCCGAAAAGCCTGTTTCGATGGGCTTACGGGCGGGCTCTTCGGCCCAACCCCTACTCCCCACAAAAGATTTTAACTAAGAGTGGAACAGGCATCTTGCCTGTTTCTTATATTGGTGCAAGATGTGAATTTAAACTGATATCTTACAACAATATCAATCGAGGACTTTCGCGCGGGTGGGGGCTGTTTTTTTAGTCTTTTGGTATCCTTGAAAGCTATTGGGGAAGCAGCCTCTTGTATCTTAAAAGAGGTAGATTGCGATTTACTGTTGGGTGGGGGCGGGTTTATTCAGATTGTTGGTAGTTGTTAGATATTGTTGGTGAACCCGCCCCTACAGGTTGTTGACCGCCGGTGCAATATCTTAGTTTAAATGAACCACAGAGGACACAAAGAACACAACTGACAACTGACAACTGCCAACTAACTTCTTAAAATCCCATCGCCCCAGCTACTGCATCCAAAGTCGGAGCAATGCCACTTTTAAATTGATTGTTGCTGTGATTAATTGCGGTATCCGGGTCTTTCAAACCGTTACCAGTCAACACGCAAACCACCGTCGCCCCAGTCGGAACTTGGTCTTTTACCTTCAGCAAGCCGGCCACAGAAGCTGCACTCGCCGGTTCGCAGAAAATCCCTTCCTGGGATGCTAACAAACGGTAAGCGTCGAGAATTTCGGCGTCGGTGACTGCGGCAAAACTGCCGCGGCTGGCTTCGGAAGCTGCGATCGCCTGTTTCCAGCTAGCGGGGTTGCCGATCCGAATCGCCGTCGCCAGGGTTTCTGGGTGCGATACCGGTGAGCCCGTTACCAACGGTGCAGCCCCGGCTGCTTGAAATCCCATCATCTGCGGCAAGCGCGAACATTTTTTGGCTTGGTGGTATTGACAAAAGCCCATCCAG
Organism: Microcoleus sp. B6-A1; assembly: GCF_036705085.1. Lineage (NCBI taxonomy): Bacteria > Bacillati > Cyanobacteriota > Cyanophyceae > Oscillatoriales > Microcoleaceae > Microcoleus > Microcoleus sp. B6-A1. Next base: position 11,770 of record NZ_JAUBTU010000036.1, on the reverse strand, counting down.
TATGCTGTGATATTTCCCGCATTTCCGACGGGAATGCACAGCCAGTCGGGGGCGTCGCCCAAGGCGTCAACGACTTCAAAAGCTCCGGTTTTCTGACCTTCCAATCGGTAAGGATTCACCGAATTTACCAAGGTCACGGGGTAGTTAACAGCCATTTCGCGGACAATTTCTAAAGCCCGATCGAAATTTCCCCCAATCGAAATGACTTCCGCACCGTAAAGCAAAGCTTGCGCCAGCTTGCCCAAAGCCACGTAACCTTCGGGAATCAACACGAAAGCTCGCATCCCCCCGCGTCGGGCGTAGGCGGCGGCCGAGGCCGAAGTATTGCCGGTACTGGCGCAAATTACAGCTTCGGCACCAGCTTCCTTGGCTTTGGAAATCGCCATTGTCATCCCCCGGTCTTTGAAACTACCAGTGGGGTTGAGGCCGTCGTATTTCACGAGGACGCGCACGTCTCTACCGATGAGAGAGGCGATCGCAGGTGCTGGAATCAGGGGAGTATTGCCCTCTTGGAGAGTGACTACCGGCGTGGTTTCCGTCACCGGCAGGTAGGGGCGATAAGCTTCGATCAAGCCGGGCCAGCCGTAGCGTTTCGGCTCGGCGGCGCGGGCAGCGGAGTTAGCAGCAGAGTCAGTAGCAGGTAGAATCAGGGTCACGGTGTCAATGGTTTTAGGCAATGGCCGAAGAATTTACACTAATTTTAGCTCGATCGGTTAATTTGATGTTTAATACGATCGGTTCAGGTTAAAGTAACTTAATGGTGTGAATGTGTAGATATGTCTACCCAATTACTAATGTCAAATAATTCATCCACTCTTTCCCGGCCTCAAGTCACCGCGAGCAATCCCGAAATGGCTAGTTCTTCTACCCTATCGACCACTTTTGCCCGCAAAGTAGATTTGGTAAAGTGCCCGTACCAAGCAGATCAGCAAGTTAAGTTCCTGCACTTGCAAGCAGAAATCGAATCCTTGCTGCTGGAAGTGCAAAGCCTCAAACAGCAACGCTCGATCGCTGGATTGCAGGCTCTAGACCCCATTTCTGGCAGCAACAGCAATTAGCAGACAACAGCGCCTAATGCTAACTGTGCTGCCCCTGTGTTATAAAAACAAAGGTTTTGCTACCCGCAGTATTTTTTGCCGAAAGTGCCAGAAATTCCTAACTGCGGATAGCGATCGCTAGCTTTTGCTAAAACGCGCTTGCCTACAGCTCAACTCGTCTGCTGCTTGCTGGCAACGAGCTGACATTTTATGGCGCTTTTTTATTGCGCTAATTTGTTAAGCCATCCTCATGGCATACGGAGAATCGAAATCAATTTATGACAGCATCGATCGAAAAACCACTAAATTTGACATCCGCAAGTGACACCTCCAACCTGCGCCTCAAAGATATTCTCAAAACCCTGCCGCGGGAAGTATTCGTCAAAAACCCCCGCAAAGCTTGGACAAAAGTCATCGTCAACGTTTTGCTAGTTGCTGTCGGTTACTTGGGCTTAGCAGTATCGCCTTGGTATCTACTGCCCCTAATGTGGATTTTCACAGGAACCGGATTAACCGGTTTTTTTGTGATCGGCCACGACTGCGGGCACCGGTCATTTGCTAACCGCCGCTGGGTAAACGATTTAGTCGGACATATTGCATTTCTGCCGTTAATTTATCCGTTTCACGCATGGCGACACGGGCACAATTACCACCACAAGCACACCAATAAACTTGGTGAGGATAATGCTTGGCAGCCGATGACAGCAGAAGACTACGCTGCCGCGCCCAAGGCTTTACAAATAGCTTATAGTTTAATATTCGGTCGGATGTGGTGGATTGGCTCGATCGCCCACTGGGCAAAAGTGCACTTTATGTGGTGGCGCTTCAAAGGCCAACAGAAACAAGAACAAGTGCGGTTTTCAGTTTTTGTGGTTTTAATCGGTGCTGCGATCGGATTCCCGATTTTAATTGCAACCACAGGCATTTGGGGATTTGTCAAATTTTGGTTGATGCCCTGGCTGGTTTACCATTTCTGGATGAGCACTTTTACGATCGTCCACCACACAGCACCAGATATTTCCTTTAAAGAACCCGAAGAATGGAACGAAGCCCAAGCGCAACTATCGGGAACAGTTCACTGCGATTATCCCCGCTGGGTAGAGTTTCTGTGCCACGACATTAACGTCCACGTTCCCCACCACCTTTCAACTGCTATTCCCTGGTACAATTTGCGCCTTGCCCACAGCAGCTTAAAGGAAAATTGGCAAGATCATCTCTACGAAACAGAATTTTCTTGGTCTTTAATGAAGCGGATTGCCGACAACTGTCACTTGTACAATCCCGCTGGTGGCTATCAAACATTGCAGGAATTTAACGCTAAAACCAAGTAAGTTTTAAACGCGATAAATGCCTGAAAAACCCGGTTTGTCAAACACAACCGGGTTTTTCGATATTACAATCCGCAGCCTTTGTAAGGGGAGGAATGCGTACCCTACTGTTAATAAGCTGCTGTGCATCTAATTTGACAGTCAATTTTTCTAAAACTCTTGTGGAACGGGCCGGAGAGCCCGTCTCTGTATTGAATTTAGAGGCGTAGCATCTGATCACAATCCGTACCATTATTAAATCAGTCATTCCCAATCTAAAATCTAAAATCTAAAATCTAAAATCGAATGACTTTCAATCCCAATAACTGTCGCAACGAAAGCGAAGTAGAAAGCAAACTCATTGTCAGCTATCTGCTACCAAAACTAGGCTACACGCCCGACACTTGGCACCAAGAAATCGCATTTGGGAATATTCGTCTAGACTTTCTCTCATTTGCCACCCAAGTTATCCCCATAGTTGTCGAGACAGACTCACCGATGAGTGTAGTTATGGAGGCTAAACATCCCAAGGAAAATTTAGACCGCCACCTGCGAAAACTCGCTCGCTATTTAACAAGTTTGAGCATCCGCTACGGCCTCATAACTAACGGTAAAGAAATTAGAATTTACCAAAGAGTCGCCGATGATATTGAGCCAGTCTTTAAGTGTGCTGGACAAGACCTTGAAAATAGAATTGATGAAATTATCGCTTTAATTGGCAGAAATACTTTAAAACCTATAAAAACTCTCGATCATCTAGAACTGGAAGATAATAAAATTAATTTGGTTAGTCCTGAGTTAATTAGCGAAGTCCCAGTACAGCCCCACAATCCCGCCACCGCAAAAGCTCAGCCAAGTCAAATCTCTGAACCGGAACAAATACCTGAAAATAATCCAGTTAAGCCTCAAGTTAAATCCGATGTAACCGTTCCCCAAAAAACTCAAAATACTATGAAAATCATTGCAGTTTACCATAACAAAGGCGGCGTTGGCAAAACTACAACAGTAGTCAATTTAGCAGCAGCGCTGAGCAAGAAAGGTAAGAGAGTCTTGGTGATTGACTTAGATAGTCAAGCGAATACAACCTTTGCGACAGGTTTAGTTAAATTTGAGGATGAAGAACAAGACGATTTGAAAGATAATAATATTCTTCAAGTTTTGCAATCAGAAGACTTTTTCTCCATCGCAGAAGTAGCTCGCAAGTCTAATTTTTGCCATCCCGAAATTGATGTGATTCCTTCCCATATTGATTTAATGCAATATGAAACGGAACTCAATCAACTAGATTACAGCCGAATGATTTTAATTCAAAAACTAGCAGAAGTACAGGATAAATATGATATTGTACTGATCGATACGCCGCCATCTTTGAATTTTTATGCGAGAGTTGCTCTAATTGCGGCGGATTATTTAATTATTCCTTCTGACTTAAAACCTTTTGCCAATCAAGGACTGATTAATGTCAAGGACTTTATCAAAAAAGTTAACGGATTCAAAAAACAAATTGGCAAGAAACCACTAGAAGTTTTAGGCGTCCTCCCTTGCAAAATTTCAACTAATGTTAAATTTGTACAGTACAGTTTGCCCAAGCGGAGGGAGGCAATTCCCAAACGCTACGGCTTTGAAATCATGGACAGCGTAATTTACGAGAGAGATGATTTGGCAAAGTGTGCAGAACAATTTCAAATCGTGGGAAATATGGAAATCGCCGATCCCATTTCAGTGCTAGACTTTAAGCCAGATTCCATCGCCTCCCAAGAATTTGAAATGCTAGCACTCGAAGTTTTGGAAAAAATAGGTAAAAACTAATGAAAAAATTATCTCCGTCACTGGTTGCAGTTAAAAAAATTACATCCGCAGTGCCCCGTTCCAATTTTGCAGAGCCGGATTTGGAGAAACTGGCGCAACTGATTTTAGAATTAGGAGGATTGATCAACCCCATAATTGTCCGCCGCAACGGTATGGATGCCTACGAGATAGTAGACGGAGACTTTGAATACTACGCTGCTGCGAAAGCCAGGGAAATTCACCCTCAAAAAGGCGAGACAATCGGAGCATTTATTCTTGAACCCGAAAATGAAGAATTGCTTTTGGAACAAGTTCAAGCGCTGAGGAAATCAGCCAAAAATGAGAATTTAGTTGAGAACCCAGAAACCGGGTTTTTGTACGAAAATACTTCGTCGCCGCCCGCAGATTCCATAAAAAACCCGGTTTCTTTGGTAGAAGTCCCTAATTTAGGTGAAAATGAAACTCCCGAAGATTCATCTAGTTTAGAACAGCGACTAACAAATATTCAAGCCTTGTTTGCAAGTCAAATCAATGAATTAAAAGCCGAGTACGCCCGTGAACAAAAAGTTTTAGCCCAGAGTATACAAGAACTTGAAAACCGAATCTTACAACAAGTACCTCTGTTAGTTGAAGCTGGGTTAGAAAACAGAATTAATGAGTTGAAATCAGAGTCGCCACCCGAAAAACAAGTGGTGGTAGAGAGGATACCAGAATTTGAAAACGTAGCTTCCGAATCAATGTCGCTGTTGGAAGCACTCAATACTTTAGATAAAAATCAACTGTCGGCTAATTTGAAAGATGCTGGCTTGAAGCTTCCAGTAATCCAAATAATACTCAAAGAGCGAGATGTGCGGCCGTTTGTCTCATTTGCAAATGTGGTGGAACGTGTTAAAGGGTTAACCGACAAAACAATGATTAAAATAATTGACAAGTGGCAAAAATACTCATAACTCGCAACTCCTGCGGCAACTGGCAACTTTGACTCAGTGAGTCTCTAGGCCAAAATAAGTAAAGATGAGTAAAGCAGTGTATCATTGGTGTCCCGTAGGCAGTTAAACTCATCACAGTCGCTTTTTTTAGGAATTGCAGTAACTTTTGCCGTAGCACGGGCGAGGGCGGGACGCCATCGCCAGGGATGTCACCCCACGGGAAGCCGCGTAGATATACATAAATACCTACACACCAGATTTTAATGACAAAAGGGGACTTGTAACAAGATGGATCGATCGTCCGATCAAAACCGAATAGTTGAATATTTGCGGATTAAGCCAATTAGTCACACTCAGATTTACACTTCCCAAATTGCCATACCAGAGCCTCATCGGGGCGAAATTCCTCGCGAACGCCGCGAAGCTCTCAGGAGAAGTCTGATCGAGCAAGGCAGCAACTTAATTCCTTTAATTGTACGCCCTACCGAAGCTTACAGCAACGAAGAAGAATATGAAGTTGTCTGCGGCTCAGATTGGTGTATTCTTGCTAAAGAACTCGGCATCGAGCAAATGTGGGCGTGGGTATTTGAAATGACCGACGAGGAGGTAGCTGTTGCTCAAGCAGAAATGGAACATTTAGCTCCGCAACCGACTCATAAAACAGCACAAATTGAGACTCTCCTGCAACAATTTGAGCTATCATTTCAAAAAAAGGTAGATAGTCTAACAAAACAAATAGAACAATCTGTTAAAAAAAATGAAGACCTGCTAAAAAAACACGTAAACGCTCTCACTGAGCAGAACTTTGAGCGTAACCAAATAGAACAGATTAAGCATTTGCTCGAACAAGTGGAAAAAGCATTTCAGGAAAAGGTAGATAAAATGGCTAAAAAAATTGAACAATCGAGCAGCAACCGTCCGCCAACATCTGCTGTTACTTCTGAGGTAAATCTTGAAGGTGCTTTGAGACAGTTGGATGAACTGGAAAAACTGCTGTCAATCAAATTAGAACGCACAGTCCAAACAATTAATCAGTTTGTTGCCGATGCCATTGAAGACGTAGAAAATGACCTGAAAAATCAAATTGAAACGCTCCGCAGCCAACTGGGAGCCGCAGCGACTAACTCAGAAAGACAGCCCGAGGCACAACCTAAAACGCCGTCAAAAACGCAGCCCAAGAAGCAGTCGAAAGCACAGCAGAAACCTCAGCTACCGCAGTTACAGTTGGAGTTGCCGTTTCCGTCCCCAGAGGAAGACTACGAAAGTCTCTCACTAAGACGGTTGAAGGCGATCGGCAAAGACCGGAAAGTGCGGGGCTACGCGCGCATGAAACGACCGGAAATTCTGGCGGCTCTCAGACAAACTGACGGTCAATAAAACGATAATTGCTAATAGTTAAAGACTAATTATTTGGTGTTCGATCGCATTTTTGGGCAAAAAGTGCGATCGGGCTTTCAGAATAGTCGGCAGAGATATGAAAACCTGTTTCCTGTATTGTAAGCTGGTTTAGGCGATCGCATATCCCGTATGTTGCCGAACATGATACGGATGAAACCCTAAAACTATCTTGTCTTTAGGCACTCCTAATTCTACAAGTTCTGCGGTAATTCCCGTTTCTATACCATCTTGTTGAATCCAGATTTTGCCGTCAATAATTTCCACATGAACGATACAATCGTGAATTCTTTTAGGCCCTTGCCAGCCATCGTGCATTAGTAAAAAATTGTTTTGTTCGCTGTCAACAATAACGCTGCTTTTAATTTCTCCGTGTCCGTAAGAAATCTGGGCATAACTATCTAAAACATTGCGAACAATTTGGCGATATTCATCTAGTGTATCCATCTGACAATTGTCTCCTTTAATGAATCAAAAACTATTAGTTTAAATCTCTTGTTCTCTAACAAAATCTGCCCGATAGGTTCAGAAAAGATTTCTGCATAAACTTCTGCACGAATTGCCAGATATATTATCCGTTCAGGTTCCGAAAGCTCTAGGATATCTTCGTAGACAATATACTGTCCAACAGCTTCTTCTAAGTCATGAACGGGTGAAACACTCACGAAACTTTTTAATTTTACAGCAATTTTGCGACCTTGCTTTTCGGCAGCAAATAGTTTTTCTGCACCCAAATCGACGCTGAGAGTACGTTTGCCAATTTTTAAGGGTAGGGGATCTTTGGTTATCGTCCACCCATCTTTTTCTAGGGCTGTTCTGACATTATTGTGGTAGATGTCTTGGGCTGGCATATTCTAAGCTGAACCATCAAATGTCACCCTAATTATAGAATAAAACAAGACTTTTGAAAAGTGATAGCTCATCAATTCAAACTACTTACTGTCGCGTGTATCGGTGCTTCACCCCAATCGGAAAATACTCCGCATCACCCGTCTCCGTTAATGTCACCACAGGTAACTGATATTCCGGCGGCACATAATTAGCAAATTCGCTGTTTAGCCGCCGCAATTGCGCGAGAATTGAAGATGCGATCGCCTGCTGCATCTCCTCATCGCCCTCCACCCCCGCTGCTAATTCCACAACCACCGATAAAAATCGATTTTGATCAGCATTTTCCTTGACTTGCAGCACAAATTTTCCCGTCACCCATTCCCGAATGGTGGGAACTTCTAAACCTACGGTGACATTTTCCGGGTAAATGTTAGCACCGAAGTAGGAAACGGTAAAGTGCGATCGCCCGAATACATAGACAAAGGGCAAGCAGCGAATTCCTCTGGGGAAATCAGAAACTTTCATACCTGCTGCTTGCTGCAAACGTGCCACAGGGTTAAATCCCCATTCAGCCAAAAAATTGAGCATTGCTTCGTAAGAAATTAAACCGCCATTATCCGAGATGTGATAGCGTATTAGCGGGATGCCGTTGTCGCCAGAAAATAACAGCGTGCCGTCATTATTCACTTCAAAAAAGCGGCTTTTCGGATCGTACTGCACCAGTGTTGGCAACCGCGATTCCCCGAATAAATTGCGTGCTGCTTCGGGATTGTTTGCTAAAAAGCGACGGATGCAAATGCTCAGCGGTGTCTCGTTGCCCAAAACCCCCGCATCGGCAGTACCGTAAAGGCTCGCAGAGTTGTAATAGAGATTGTCAGAATTAGTGCGATCGCTCACCAAACTCCGCCATTCTTCGCTAAACACTTCCCCCGCAAACACCATCTTAATTCGATATTTTTGCAACTCCACACCCCCAGCAATTCCGCTATCAATCACATCCTTGATAAATGGCGGATATCCCAACAAAACTACTTGCTCAAAATGCTCCCCAAGTTCCTGCACAACTCGCAATATTTCAGTCTTATTATTCCCCGGTGTCACAACTGTAACTGGATAGCCCTTACTCGCTAGATAGCGGCAGCAATTTGCCGTATACATTCCACCTACCCAAGTCCCCAACGCAAAGCAAATGACAGCTAAAGTTGAGCGCTTGTCGGCGTAAAAACTGTCGTGAAATATTTGTTCAAAACGAGCGGCAATTTGCAACTCGTCGCTGATAAAACGCGGCCAAAATGTCGGTTTTCCTGTCGAACCAGATGAAACAGCAATGAAATCGCAAGTTTCTAATTTGCCGTGGTAGCACAACTGAGGTAGCGGGTGACAGCGTAAATAATTCTCTTTGGTAATTAGCGGCAATTTTTGGAAGTCTTCAAAGGTTTGAATTGAGGCGGGATTGATGTTATGTTCAGCTAGGAAATTCTGGTAAGCTGGTACTGTGGTCGCGACTTTTTGAAAAAGCGCATGAAGCGCAGCTATCCCGTAGGGAATCGCCCCGGATTCGGCACCTCGACTCTGCTGGTGTTGCAATCGTTCCTCAAGGGGCGCTCTCAAAAACTCTTCAAACGCCCCAATTGCTCGCTGACGCTGTTCTGGCTGCATTATTTGCTCCTTAAAATGCGTATTTTGCACCGAGATCGCTCAAGATTCAATTAGTAGCGCGGCGCGACCCGATCGCACATTGGGCTGGACACTAAAAATTTGAACACACTTTGAGGTCGATCGAATCGAAAATATGGCGCAGTCGATAAACTTCTATAGCACGAAACTGCTTTTTTAACAATAGCCACAGGGGATAGCCAAGCGGGCGATCGACTAATAAACACTGACACACTATGGCAAGATTAAATCAGCGATCGCCCAAAACTCCCAGTCTCAGTCAAGCGTGAAAATCCGACGCAGCAAGTTCCCATGAACAATCCCATCTACCCCGGCATAACTCTCAACAATCACTACCGCATCGTCCGCGAATTGGGACACGGAGGCTTCGGGCGCACCTACCTCGCTGAAGATGCCCACCGATTTAACGAACCCTGCGTTTTAAAAGAATTTGCGCCCCAAGTACACGGAAGTTACGCTTTACAAAAATCCGAGGAACTGTTCGAGCGGGAAGCGGGAGTGCTCTACAAGCTGCAACACAATCAAATCCCCCGCTTTCGCGAACTCTTCCGCGTCAGTATCAGCGATCGAGGCTACCTATTTCTCGTCCAAGACTACGTGCCGGGCCAAAGTTACCGCTTTCTGCTCGACGCCCGCAAGCGTCAAGGTTTGCGGTTTATAGAAGCAGAAATCAATCAATTGCTGCTGCAGATTTTGCCCGTACTCGAATACATTCACTCTTTGGGAGTGATTCACCGCGACATCTCCCCGGACAACCTGATTCTGCGGAGTTCTGACGGGATGCCAGTGCTCATCGACTTCGGCGGAGTAAAACAAGTCGCCGCCACCGTAGAATCTCTTTTCGCTGAGGCTAACGGCACTCTCGCCCCCGCGACTCGCATCGGCAAGCTCGGCTATGCTCCCGTCGAACAGATGCAGATGGGCATCGTCTCTCCCCACAGCGATTTGTACGCTCTGGCGGCCACGGTTTTAGTGTTGCTGACGGGGAAGGAACCCCATCAGTTGCTCGACAGCCAGACGCTGAATTGGAATTGGCGGGCGGAATGTTCTCTGTCTCCGAATTTGTCCCTAGTGCTGGATAAAATGCTTGCTCAACAGCCGAGCCAGCGTTACTCCTCGGCTCGCGAGGTAATGCTCGCTCTCTCCGGCAATCCGCCTTTACAGCCTTTGCCACCAGCCCCGCAGCCAGGGTATTTTGCGCCCACGCAGCCGCCGGATCTCTCGCCTATACCCGTGCCCGCCCCCACGCCAAAACTGCCGGGAACTCCGGTGCGAGTTGCTGCTATTGGCAATCAGCAAAAGATGCCTGCTTGGAAAATGGTTTTGTTCGTGGTGGCGGTGCTCTCAAGTATGGGGGGAGTTGGCTGGTTTGCGGGCAATTCTTTGTTAAATCTGCAATCAAAAGTGCAGAAAGTTCCCCAGCCTTCAAGCCCGAAGCGGGAGCAAGAAGATGCTTTGCAAGATCGCTTTGTAAAGCTCAAAATTGACGATCGATTCTATAGCGGTTACGTCAACCTTGTGGACGAGACTTTCTATGCCAAATACCCGGAATTGGGCGGACGATTGTTAAAAGAAGGCGATGAAGATCGCCAGTGGCGCGAAAGGTGGCAGAAAATCGGCGACGAGTTGCTCGACAAGCTGGAAAACCTCAGCAGCGACGCTAGAGCGCGGTTGGGCACTTACGACACCACTGATATCGATCGCTGGAAAACTGAGGTTAACAAGCTGAATTTGAGCAGTCGGGCTCTCTACGATTTGGCTGATGCTAGGTTCTTTTATTGGTTTCCACAACAGCCGCGCGATCGCAATATCATTGGTTTGCCGATCGGACAAATTTGGCAAGCAATTACCGCCGACGAACTCGAAGCCTTACAAGCTGGAGCAACTGTTGAAAGCGTTGAATTTGACCGCCTATCGAAGAGCAAAAGCCTCACAGGGAATCTCAAACCCGGAGAAGGGAAAGCTTACATTGCCAGGTTCGCTCAAAATCAAACTTTGCGCGTGAATTTGCAAGCACCGCGCAAATCTACTCTACTGTCAATTTATACTCCAGGGCGGACAAAGGGCGCGCGAGCTTTGCTGGAAGATGCAGAAGGGCTGAGTTGGTCAGGATTGCTGGATGATACTGGTTTTTATGAATTTGTGGTAGTTTCTCAAGCATCTGAGCCGATCGCTTACGAGTTGAACCTGACGGCGGAATAACTGCTATTGACAATCAAGCATCCAGGATACAAGCTCCCGGATTCATCCGTCCAGAAATAAAACACCTGTATCCGATAAAGGAACCCCCGAATTTATCCGTGGGGTCGCCTCTAAAATCTAAAATCTAAAATCTAAAATCTAAAATCGATTGACGCTCTCTATCCACCCAGGCAATAATAAGGTAATACCGATCAGGTAAGTTTTCCTGTTCAAACAAAGAATATGCTGAGATTCGCGATCGTAGCTTTAGTAACTTTAGGATTAGTATTGGTGACTGCACTAGGTTTACATCCGGCCAATGCGACAGTCAGCACTCCCGAATTTTATGCTTGGAACTTTGCCTCTGTAGGCAGTAGCGAGCTTGTTTGTAAAAAGACCGTGGTAGTTCCGCAAGACCTGATAATTCCGTCATCATCCATGCACGCTGTCAGTATCAATTCTGCAATTGTAGATGAAAAATTTTGCGTGAATTCCACTAAGCCTGTGAATTAAGGCCGTGGATAATAGGATTTCCGGTTAGAGAACCATAGGAATGAGAATTAAATAACTTCCACTCTTGAAAGTGGGATGGGCGTCCCGCCCGTCCAAAAAAGACGGGCGGGAC
>NZ_JAUBTU010000176.1:0-3632 GCF_036705085.1 Microcoleus sp. B6-A1 | reverse complement strand
AAGTTACATCGTCAAATATTTTTAACTGGTTTACACACTGCTGTTATTGTACCTCATCTTTCTGAGAAAGGCTATATGTTCCTTACAACAATATTGCGGCGCTAGATAAAGCAATTAACGATCTTAATCAAGACAAACCTTGTATCGCAGCAATTATGCTGGAACCCCTACAAGGAGAGGGGGGTGTTCATCCTGGTGACTTATTTTATTTTCAGTATGTTCGACAACGTTGTGATGATTTAGGTATCCTCTTGATCCTGGATGAGATTCAGACTGGGATAGGTCGTTCTGGAACGTTTTGGGGATATCAACATCTCGGTGTTGAACCAGATATTTTGACTGTGGCAAAGGGATTAGGAGGTGGTATTCCAATCGGCGCAACGCTGTGTAAAGAATTCTGCAATGTCTTTGAGCCAGGAGATCACGGCAGCACGTTTGGTGGAAATCCGCTTGCCTGTGCGGTTGCTCTAACAGTATGTCAAACACTAGAGCGCGACAATCTACTGAGTAATGTGCAGCAGCGCGGAGAGCAGCTAAGAAATGGCTTGAAGCAAATTGGCGATCGCTATCCGCAATATATTCAAGATGTGCGTGGCTGGGGACTTTTAAATGGACTTATCCTTAAGCCAGACAGCACACTCACTCCAACTGATATTGTTCAAGCAACATTGAATGAAGGCTTACTGTTGATTACTACTAATCTTCATGCAATTCGTTTGGTTCCGCCTCTAATTGTAACTGCTGAAGAAGTTGCTCAAGCACTGCTGGTAATTGAGCGCATTTTTGCCTCACTTAGTTCAACCTAAGATATTGCACCATTCTCAAGAACGGGCTCTCCGGCCAGTTCCACAATAAAGCTGATTAAACTCATCTGGAGGCGGGAATTATTAATTTGCTCAGTCCAGGGGACTCTGTGCTAGATTGATTGGTCTAATGTTACGAGCTAATTAGTGGCTATTTTTATGTACCAATATGCTGCATATCGATTTAGATAAAACCTCTAAACATCTTCCATATTACCTACAAATATTGGAGCAGATTCGCAATGCGATCGCGTCAGGTATACTAGCTGCGGGCACACCGCTACCTCCCAGTCGTCAACTGGCGATCGAATTGGGAATTGCTCGTCGAACAGTTGTTCTAGCGTATGAAGAACTGTGTGCACAAGGGTACTGCACAGGCAAAGTAGGACATGGTACTGTCGTTACTCAAATTCCAGTCTTACAACCAGAAGACAAGATTCGCAACACACAGGGATTCCCCAAGTGGCTATTAACTGAAGCCTCCTATACCTTTCAAGCAGACGATCGATCGGGATACAGACAAAATCTGCTTCACACCAAGCCTTGCTCAAGTCGATCGCCTACCACTCAAGACTATGCAGCAAACATTGAATCAGACGATTCGCCAAGCTATTCCTGAATTGAGTCATTACAAGAAAGATAATGGAGATTTAGAACTCATTCAGGCACTCTGTCAAAAGGTTCTACCAACGCGAGGTATTCAAGCTGAACAGAATCAAGTTTTAATTACTCATGGATCGCAGCATTCCTCTTCTCTCTTGAGTATCTTGGTTGCGCCTTATGGTGGCAGCATTAGCTATGGAATTCCCGGTTATCTAGCTATTCCTCAAAATTTCATCATGCGAGGTATGAAAGGAATTGCCGGTCCCGTAGATTCGGAAGGAGTGCGCTTAACTGAGGATGCCTATTCTGCTCGAATCCACTACGTGATGCCCGAACATCATTTTCCTCAAGGTGTAACTCTGTCGCCCAGTCGTCGATCGGCTTTGTTGCAACTTGCTGAAGCACAGGATGCCCTGATCGTTGAAGATGATTATGATAGTGAGTTTTATTACGATCGGCATCCATTACCTGCATTAAAAGCTGGAGATTTTGGAGGACGAGTTGTTTACATGGGCACCTTTTCCAAGCTATTGTTTAATAGTTTACGACTAGGGTATATTGTGGCTCATCCAGAAATTATTCGGCGCCTAGTTGATATTCGGTGGCAGTTGGATGGTGGGACGAGTTTAGTCTTGCAACGTTGGGTCGCGAAACTGTTAGAATCTGGAGCAGTGGAACGTCACCTGCGACGGATGCGAATTCATTATCGTCATAAACGAGACTCGATCGCTACATATTTACGAGAGTTGTTTCCAGAGTGGGGTTGGCAACTCCCAGGTGGTGGTATGCAGTTTTGGATTAAGCTTCCACCCGATCGCCCCGCAGACGAGATTGTGAATCTCGCAGCAGAAAGAGGAGTGGGTTTGTGCTCAGGGGCAGCTTATTTTGAGCCTGATGCAAAAGAGGCAAATTATTATCTAGTGCTTGGATATGGTGCAGTTACAGAATCTGATATTCATCAAGCATTTCATAGACTTAAGGGTTTGAGGCATTGACGGTAAACAATGATGTCCTCACTAGAATTAGCTGGATGCTTAAGTTAGGGAGGCGACTTTTTCACTAAACGGATTGTATCCTCTCAAAGTTTAGCGACTGTAATACAGTAGATTCCACGTTTATGGAGTACACCCCGGATCAATAAATCCCCGGATCGCCAATTGTAGGGAAACGGTACAGCGGCGTCTCCTGACTGTGAGTAATCTCAAATCCGGTGGCATCGGATTTGAGATTAGCTGTGGAAAAACCTGTGGAAAAGTTGCCCTCCGTTTGTGGAAAACATTACTGCTTGGCTCAAAACAGTTTTTGCACAAAGATGGGCGGGCGATCGACCTCAACAGCTTTTCCACAAGTTTTCCACAGGTATTTATTACCTATAAGTAAAGCCCAGCAAGCAGTTAGCTTTTTTTTCCACAGTTTCCACAGGGCGATCGACACAAAAATAACTCAATAAATTAAAAAAAACTGGTTATCCCTACACACCCTACACACATAGTTCGCGACCCGCGCTAGCCTTAGAAACCCGGTTTCTTGGAAGATTTCTCGTTTTTACAGGCAAAATTTTGCCTAGAAACCCGGTTTCTAGCCCCAGGCTTAATACCATTTTTTTAAAGATGTGATAGACTTGTATAAAAAGTAAAGGAGAGAATTACAATGTCTGGTCGTCCTCATATAAAGATTACCGAATCTGGAGAAAATTTGCGAGAAATACTCAAAAAATAAAAAAGAATCCTAGCTTATAATAAAGTCCAAATGCTTTATTTATTTCAGTCAAAACAAGTAGAAACTGTGCGGGAAGTATCCGCAGTTTTAGGTACAAGTGAGGCAACCATTCATCGCTGGCTCTCCCAATATAGAAAGGGCGGTCTGGAAAATCTGTTAAAAAATAGGCAGGTTTTTGGTCGCCCAAAAAAGTTCTCAGTTGAAATAGCAGCTACCTTGCAACAAGAGTTGAGAGACCCCGAAGGATTTAAGAGTTATAAAGAAGTTCATCTTTGGCTATGGTTGATTAAAGGAATAGCCAGTAGTTACCCGGCTGTCTATTCTTTAGTTAGAGGGGAATTAAAAAGTAAATTAAAAATTCCCAGACCTCGCAGTATTTCTCAGAAATCTACGGCAATTAATGAATTTAAAAATAACTTGCCTCAACAGATAAAAGCTTTACTAGACCAAGCTTTACCTCAAGTAAACAAATATAAAAAAGTCACTTATTGGTGTAGTGATGAAACG
>NZ_JAUBTU010000035.1:0-68088 GCF_036705085.1 Microcoleus sp. B6-A1 | reverse complement strand
CCCGCCCGTCTTTTTTGGACGGGCGGGACGCCCATCCCACAATAACAATTAAAATTGTAAGTTCTTTAATTCGCGATCCTAAGTAAATGAGTGGTAGGGAGAAACCGGGTTTCTGCGAATCATTTGGGTTGAGTACGAAAAATATAGGAAGAAACCCGGTTTCTGAGATTGTGTGGTAGGGAAAATTTACATACCCGATCTTACCTAAAATTCTACCTAAAATTCGACCAAAACTTCCTCCGTACCACCCAACAAACCCTGCGCCGCCTCTAACATACTCTCAGCCACATCTTTCAAATCTTCGCGACTTGCTAAATAAGTTTTCAAAGCTTCTAACGGTTCTATACTATTATTAGCATTCAATTCGGGTAAACGCGGCCTTGCTAACTGACTGACTAATTCCGGCTGAATTGTGTAGCTGTGCGCCGCGCCGAGAAGTGCGTGCAATTCTGCGTTATCAATGAGATCTAATTGTTCCGATCGCAATTGGTAAATCAATCTCACAACCGCGTCTTGTATCTCTTTCTTGCCAATAGCTTTAACTAACTCAGCTTGCGGGCTTTCAGATTCCGAAACATTCACTTTAATCGTCTGAAACACCCGCACTGGCAAAGTGCAAAATTCCCACTCTGCTTTTCCCCGTTCCAAGTTAACTAACACAAAACCTTTGTCTTCTTTCTCTTCACTAAAATCAACTCGTTCGATACTTCCGGGATAAATTACGGGCGGATTGTTGGAAGCATTGAGATTTTGGTGTTTGTGTACGTGGCCGAGAGCAACGTAATCAAAACAAGGGCGAGTTAGCATGGAAACAGGAATGTTAAAACCTTTGCCAACTGCTAAAAAACGTTCGGCGCCCAGACTTGCTTTATCTGCCATTAAGTGCGCTAAAAGTACGGTTGGTATGTCGGGGTTGAGGCGGCGAATTTCGCCTTCCATTGCGATCGTCAGTTTTTCGGTTAATAATTGGTTAACATCGCCCATAGACAGGCTTTCAGTCTCGGATCGCGTCATTAAGGTCGATCGAGTCAACCAAGGCAATGTTACCACCTGTACGGGCCCGCTGCGGGTTTGAATGAGGTGAGTGTCCAGGCGATCGCCTACAATAAACTTAGGTATCCCCAAAGTCCGATAAATTCCCAAACTCGCGCCACCTTGTCCCTGAGAATGTTGGTCGTGATTTCCTATTAGCAAAACCGTCGGAATTTGCGCGTCAACCAAGCGGCTGAATTGGCGGGCAAAAGCCTCTTTAACAAACGGTGGAGGCGTCGAATCCGGGAAAGCATCGCCGCCGAATATGACTAAATCTACGGGTTCAGAAATTGCTCTATCCATACATTTGCTCAGCGTCGCCGCGAAGTCTTCCAAGCGCGTATTTAAACCGGTTTCGGGATTAATCCGGCCGTGAGAAAAGCCGCTTCCCATGTGAATGTCTGAAAGGTGTAAGATTTTAATCATTGTTTTTTATTTGTTAGCTATTGTTTCGGTTCGTAGTGAGGACTGATATCATGTCCGGTAGAGCGAGATCGATTTTTGTAGGGGCGGGTTCACCAACAATACCTGCCAATAATTGACAATCTCAAAAACCCGCCCTGACCGAGATATTATGGTTAATCGATCGGACATCATATGAAGTCCTCAGAATCAGGACTTGCATTCCTCACTACGAACCTAAGAAAGTTGTTTTTCATACATCACAATATGAGGCCGGGTACTTTTTGATAAATTTCGCTAATGGCACAACTAAAATTCGCACTAACAAATTCTACTCTATCTCCTTGTCGGTAAGTCTGAGAAGCCCAATTTCCCTCAGCATTGAGTCGAAAACACTCAATTTTAATCTCAGATTGAGTGATGAGTACGTATTCTTGCAAACTCGGCGAAGTTTGGTAATCGGCAAATTTATCGCCCCTGTCAAAAGATGCAGTTGAGGGCGACAATACCTCAACTACTAAAGATGGATATAAAATGAAGTCTTCGGTTGAACTTGTATCTCTTTCGTCGCAAGTCACCGCTACATCAGGATAGTAATAGCAATTTGCCTTTTCCAGTCGGACTTTTATATCTGATGATAAAACTAAGCATGGCGTATTCAGAAGATGATTTCCCAGCAGCCGAACTAAATTACTACCAATAACAATATGAGGTTTTTTTGCCCCCGTCATTGCATAAACGTGTCCGCGTCTGTATTCGTGTTTGATGGGGCTTACTCGTTCGCCTTCTAGGTACTCTTCTGGGGAAATGTAGAAATTATTTTTGCTAACAAACATTGATGTGTCCTCCGATATTTTTATTTGACACTATTGGTTAATAATCGCATACCCGGCTGGGAAACGGCACTGCCGTTTCCTACAAATTTAACAAAACTCCAGAAATCGTGCGTGCCATAATTTGCCACTTTCCGTCAAACCCTGCGATCGCACTTTAATTTTGACACTTTTGGGGTTAGCCTCGTAGAGTCGGGCAATTTCCTGCATTTCCTCCCCGCTAAACCCGGTTCCGACGGTTCCTACTGGGACTAATTTGCCATCAATTTCTTGCGCTACTTTGACGGCGCTAAAGGGTCGCCCCGCCACTTTTGTAGCCGTCAAACCCACAATAAACAAATCGTGTTCTTGACAGTATTTAGTCCTCACCATCGGATATTTTTTAACATCTTTGCCGCCGACATACTGGCAGTTGTGCAACACCCAAACTTCGCCTTCTTTATTTTCAGATTCCTGCTGATTTGCCAGGACGATTTTTTCGGCGGTGGTGCGAAATGTCGGTACAACTTCAAAGGCTGGGGATAAAGTCGCCAGCATTTTGCCAACTTCAACTCCCGCTGCAATTCGTTCGGATTCTGCCACGGTAGTTAAGTCATTGCCTTTTAAAAACAAACTTTTAAAAATGGCATAAATTGCGGTTGGCTGGGTTGTCGGAAAACCGCTTTCAATATTAACTGTAGCAGCTTGTGCCCCGGTGCGGTGTTCGCTGCCCGTACAGCTTTTGTAATACAGTTCGCCGTCTAAAACAAAGGTGCCAATTTTAGCGGCTGTGTCGATTAATGTGCGATCGATCTCAATTGATGCTTGTTGCCGCAGGTTAGTCGATCGCGATTGGTAGTATACTTTATCTGGCGTCGCGATGACCACTACTCGATTGCCGTCGCGTTTTGGCTGTCCCCAATAATCGGGATTTTCGATGTAATAAGAACGTTCACTCGGCGCGTCAACTGGCTGCATTGTCACAATCCTTCCCGGCTGCAAATGCGGCGGCAATTCGGGAACTACGGGGTTATTAACAGTCTCTATTTTTGGGGCGGAAGTTGATTTTGCAGCAGGAGCAAGATTGGTGGTAGAATTGTTTGGAGTATTGAGGGCGATCGGCTTTTCTCCGGTTTCCAATTCAAACGCTCTTTTCCAAAAGCCGATCGCCATTTCGGGGTATCCTTCCGACTCCGCGCACAGTGCAAAACCGATAACTTTTGCCGTACCGATGCCGCGCCCATAATCAGATAAATACTGCACGGCCCCCGCTTCTCCCATCAAGTGCAATCCTCGCGTGACGATGCGATTGTTCCAGCGTTCTCGAATGTCGGCGCTAATTTTTTTAGCTGCTTTTCGCTTGGCTTCGGCGTATTCGGTGCAGTCCATACTGCCTCCTTTATGTAGGGCTATTTATATACTATACTCATCATTGATTTATTAGTCAAGCATAACTGGACAATTAGGTGGTGTGAATAAATTTAACTCTTTCATTTGTGAACTAGATTTATTTTTAAACCGCAGAGGCGCAGAGGGCACAGAGGAAGAGAAGAAAGAGAGGGATGGGGTTGTAGTGTTTTGATTGTCAAGCTTGGTAATCTGTTCGCTGCCAATGCTAAGATAACTTCGATCGCGCATGGCGACCAATAAAGCCGTAAGTTGCGTCTTACTCGCGTTGGATTCGCTTTCCTTGCGATCGCACCTTCGAGAATTTAAGAGCGAGTTTAATTGTACTCTTATGATGCGATTGATTTTGTACAGCAAACCCGGATGCCACTTGTGCGAAGGGTTGCAAGAAAAACTCGAACAGATTGAAAGCCTGAAGTTTCAACTCGAAGTCCGAGATATTACTGAACGTGACGACTGGTTTCAAGCTTATCAGTACGAAGTTCCAGTTTTGTTTAAAGTGCAGCCTCAGCCAATAAATTCTGCTAGCGATGCTGCATTGTCCCCGGAAGAACTTGTGCCCCGTCCTTCTCCCCGCTGCACAATTGTCCAATTGGAACAAATGTTACAGAAATATTTGCAAATAGATGAGTAAGAATAGATTCAACACATCCAAGTGAGGAGTTTTTCAGATGAAATTGAGAGAATTATTAGCAGCAGTTCCCAGCATTTCCTTTGACGCCAAACATCCCGCCCTCGATGCCGAAGTCAAGGGTTTATCTACTAATTCCCACGCTTGTCAGGCGGGGGATTTATTTTTAGGAATGCCGGGAACTCGTGTAGATGGGGGAGATTTTTGGCAAAGTGCGATCGAATCTGGTGCACTTGCCTCCATAATTTCCACCCAAGCAGCCGAGAAAACACCCCCCCAACCCCCCCTTAGCAAGGGGGGGCTAGAAGAGGTTCCTTCCCCCCTTAGCAAGGGGCTAGAAGAGGTTCCCTGCGTCATGGCAGCAGCGGATATGGCTCAAGTTTGCGGCCAAATAGCCACTGCTTTTTACGGCAATCCAGCTAGCAAATTAAAACTTGTCGGCGTTACCGGGACTAATGGCAAAACTACAACAACTCATTTAATCGAATTTTTGCTCAATGAAATGCAGTTGCCGACGGCAATTTTTGGTACGCTTTATACTCGCTGGCCGGGTTTCCAAAAAACTGCACTTTACACCACACCTTTTGCTGTTGACCTGCAAAAGCAATTAGCAGAAGCTGTAGCAGCCGGATGCAAACACGGGGTGATGGAAGTCAGTTCCCACGCTTTAGCGCAACAGCGAGTTTTGGGCTGTAGTTTTGACGTTGCTGTCTTTACAAATTTGACTCAAGACCATCTCGACTATCACCGCGATATGGAAGATTATTTTGAGGCTAAAGCGCTTTTGTTTAGTCCAAACTACCTCAAAAATCGCGCTGTAGTTAATATTGACGATCCCTACGGAAAGCGGATAGTTGAAACCATCAAATCTGAAAAAGTTTGGAGTTACAGCACTGTTCTGAAAACGGCAGATTTGTATGCTGATGATTTAGAATATCAGCCTAATGGAGTTAAGGGAATGCTGCACACTCCCAAGGGCGAAACTGCTTTTTCTTTGCCTTTAGTCGGTCAGTTCAATTTATCAAATATGTTGGCGGCTGTCGGTGCTGTTTTAGAATTGGGTTTAGATTTGTCCGCAATTGTGGAGAAATTATCTCAGTTTTCGGGAGTTCCGGGACGGATGGAACGGGTGCAAATTAGTCCCGACCAAGATATTAGCGTAATTGTCGATTACGCGCACACTCCCGACAGTTTGGAGAACTTGCTGAAGGCGTCGCGGCCGTTTATTCCGGGTCAGATGATTTGCGTGTTTGGCTGCGGTGGCGATCGCGATCGCACTAAGCGGCCGATCATGGGTAAAATCGTTGCAGAATTAGCCGATTTAGCTGTTGTTACTTCCGACAATCCGCGCACGGAAAATCCCGATCGCATTTTGGAGGATGTCCTAGCAGGAATTCCCGCCGAAGTCAAGCCGATCGTGATGTGCGATCGAGCCGCTGCAATTCGCACTGCTATTATGGACGCTAAACCGGGAGATGGCGTGCTGATTGCAGGGAAAGGACACGAAGATTATCAAATTTTGGGCACCGAAAAAGTCCATTTTGACGATCGAGAACAAGCGCGAGATGCCTTGAAAGAAAGAAGGAACGAGCTTAGCAGTTAGTTATTAGTTATTGGTTATTGGTTCCCAGGTCGCTCCTGGGAACCAGTTAAATAACAAATAATAAATACAATACTTCGGACACTTTTTAATGGGCAACGGTATAATGGGGGTTTGGGACTCCAAGATGCCAAGTTCGCTAACGGTAGAATGAAGGTTTCAGCCATTTTTCTAAAAACTGTCCGGGGTATTGTAAATAAAAAATCGGTATTTTCACTAGTAGACAAACTGGTTTCTCTAGGCTTATAATAATGAATATAAAATCTTTCCTAAAAAAGCGGTCGCTATAATCTAAATCACAAAACATCAAATTTTAGCTCGCATTGACCCAGAGAGGTGCATCATTATCGATAGATCGAAAAATTCGCATAGATAACGAATAATCGATTATCGTCAAACCGTTGCGGAGTAAAGACTAAATTCATGACTACTTATCCCTATTTGGTGCAACCAACATCATTCGATCCATTGTTACCTTCGGTAGACTTATCTGTTTCCTTCGCCCAAAAGTATTTGCAACAGACGAAAAGCAGTGACTCTGCACCTGTTGTTAACGATAACTTTCTCGAACGACGGCGTGCCCAAATCGCAAAAAAAATGTTGGAATCGCTGCGTTCTGTAAGTGCAAAATCCTGGACTAGAACGGAAGATTTGCTGTCGCAAGTATTAGTTGAACACGGAATTGATACCGATTTAATCGATCCGTGGCAGATTTCTGGTGGGATTCATAAAGTCTACAAGTTGGCGATCGAAGCCTATGCTCAGCAACTACCGCCCCATAGTATTGTCACCAAAGTCAGCCCAGTGCTCGGCGAAGTCCGAAAGCAAGTCACAGCAATTGACCCGCGCGTGATTGGCTTTGTAGCCATGCAATATCACTACACAGGAGTGCAGTTGATGGAGTTGCTTCCCGACGGTGAACAGGAAAAGTTTGCTAACTACGTCAAGATTCTCGACGATCATCTGTATATGCCACTGCAACGCGCCTACAGTGCGGCGGGGAAGCATCCAGCGGATTCGGTGGCGCTGCAATCTGTACGGTTGCTGATGCCGATGATGACCAAGATTTCTGAACGGATAGTCGATCGCGTAAATCAATTATACCCGCGCTATCGCTGTCATTCTGGGCTGCTCAACACTCCAAATATCCGCACATCTAGCATCCGCGATGTCGAGATGTTTCAAGTTTATATGTGGGTTTGTCTGCTCGAAGGGAATCTGCACGCCCTAGAGACAGAATTGTTTCCCCTGTGCGTGATGATTTACCCTAAACTAAATGTGAATTGGGGACTTATCAGCAAAATGACTCACTTACTGCGTAAGGAGATTGGGGCCTGTCTGTCACCCGAGCAAGCGCAGTATTGTGAACCATTCTACGAGATTCTGCGCCGTATGTTTTCAGCGGAAGTTTTTCCTAATACTGATTAATATCGCTTCTGTGAATGTTTCATCAACGGCTGAAATTCCATCTCATAAGTATCTCTGGCAATCTGGCTGCAAAGCTCTCAAAGCTCTGTCCAGAAATATCTTTCGGGTTCATGACTTGTTAACAGTCTAGGGCCAGCCAAGCCGATGAAGCCCCTAGATTAATTAAATCAAGGGGTAAATTATAGTGAAAATCAGAGTACAAAATACTTTAACAAAAAAGAGCGATCGCTATGATAGAATTAGCTGGCTATCAAATTTTCGCTGGAATTTATTCAGGCACTCGCACCCTAGTTTATCGCGGAATTCGCCTGTGCGACCGAAAACCGGTCGCCATCAAAGTCTTGCGAAATGAGTATCCCAGCTTCAGCGAACTCTTGCATTTTCGCAATCAATACACGATCGCCAAAAACCTAAATTTGCCCGGAATCATCCAAACCTACAGCTTGGAACCCTACCGGAACGGCTATGCGCTGATTGTGGAAGACTTGGGGGGAATTTCTCTGAAGGAATGGACGGGGAAAGGAAAAGCCGTGCAATCTCTGGTTGATTTTTTCCAAATTGCGATCGACCTGAGCAATACATTAGATATACTGTACCGCCACCGCATCATTCACAAAGACATTAAGCCCGCCAATATTTTAATAAATCCTGAGACTAAACAAGTCAAACTCATTGACTTTAGTATTGCATCTTTGCTGCCACGAGAAACTCAAACACTGATGAGTCCCAACGTAATCGAAGGAACACTCAGCTATATATCTCCCGAACAAACAGGAAGGATGAATCGCGGCCTTGACTACCGCACAGATTTCTATTCATTAGGTGTAACTTTTTACGAATTGCTGACAGGAAAATTGCCATTTCAATCCACCGATCCAATGGAATTGATCCACTGTCATATTGCCCAGCACCCAACATCTGTACGTGAAATTAATCCCGAAATACCCCTTGTCCTCTCGGAAATAGTCAGCAAATTGATGGCAAAAAATGCCGAAGCTCGCTATCAGAGTGCATTAGGGCTGAAAGCGGATTTAAAAAAATGTTGGCAACAACTCAATGAGACAGGTAAAATTGAGAGTTTTGCCATTGGGCGGCGGGATTTTTGCGATCGCTTTATCATACCCGAAAAACTCTACGGCAGAGCAACCGAAGTCGCTGCATTATTAGCAGCATTCGATCGAGTAGCAAACCCCTCTAAATCTCGTTCCCCAGAAGAGCCTGGAACCGATAGAAATGATGGAAAAGAAGATCTCCTCTTGATTAAGGAGGACTGGCGTGACTCGAACTTATCCCGCAGGGAAATGATGCTAGTTGCCGGATTTTCCGGCATTGGGAAAACCGCTGTAGTCAACGAAATTCACAAACCCATAGTTCGGCAACGCGGTTATTTTATCAAAGGCAAATACGACCAATTTCAACGCAACATTCCCTTTAGTGCTTTTGTGCAAGCCTTCCGAGATTTAATGGATCAATTACTCTCAGAAAGCGACGCTCAGCTAGAACGATGGCAAAGGAAAATTATCAAGGCTCTTGGCGAAAACGGTCAAGTTATTGTAGAAGTAATTCCTGAATTGGAACGAATTATTGGCAAACAACAGCCTGTCTCGGAACTTTCGGGAAGTGCCGCCGAAAACCGTTTCAATTTACTATTTCAAAAATTTATCTCGGTTTTTGCTACAAAAGAACATCCCTTAGTGATTTTTTTGGATGATTTGCAATGGTCAGATTCAGCATCCCTGAAGCTTTTGCAAGTGTTGATGAGTGAAAAAGGTAGTCAGAATTTGCTGGTAATTGGGGCATATCGAGATAACGAAGTATCTCCGGCTCATCCATTTATGTTGGCAGTAGCAGAGATGGAAAAATCCCAAGTAACGGTAAATACTATTACCTTAGAACCTCTGAGTCAAGTCGATATTAACGATTTGATAGCAGATACGCTCTCGTGCGAGATCCTTCTTGCTCAGCCATTAACCGAGTTAGTTTATCAAAAAACCAAAGGCAATCCATTTTTTGCCACGCAATTTCTCAGGGCGCTACAGGAAGATGGGCTGATTGCGTTTAACTCCACCCCCTTTTCCCAGGGGGGAGAGAGGCGGGTAACAGGGGGGTGGCAGTGCGATATCGCCAAAGTCAAAGCCCTCACTATTACCGATGATGTAGTGGAGTTTATGGCGGTGCAATTGCAGAAATTGCCGCCAAAGACTCAGGATGTTCTGAAGTTGGCTGCGTGCATTGGAGCGCAGTTTGATTTGAATACATTGGCGGTAGTCAGCGAGAAGTCGCCGGAAGAAACTGCTGCCGATTTATGGAAATCCTTGCAAGAAGGATTCATCTTACCAACCAGTGAAATTTACAAGTTTTATATAGGTAAAGAAGAGGGGAAAAGCACCACCAACTTGCCAAATACCGCCGCTCAATTACCTCACTACAAATTTCTCCACGATCGGGTTCAGCAAGCTGCTTATTCATTAATTCCTGATGACCAAAAGCAAGCCACACATCTCAAAATAGGACAGTTACTTCTTCCGAATTTCTCTGAGGTTGAAATAGGAGAAGAAGTGTTCGACATTATTAATCATTTTATCATTGGCTCGGAGCTAATAACGCAGCAACAAGAACGAACCAAGCTTGCTAAGATTAGCCTCTTTGCAGGGCAGAGAGCTAAACTCTCAACTGCTTATGAATCGGCGACAAAATATCTCGCTTTCGGTTTAAGTTTCCTACCAGCTAATAAATGGGAGTCTGCTTATAAATTAACATTTACGATGTATTTAGAAAGCCTTGAGGCTGAATTTTTGGCAGGTCATCTTGAGGAAGCTGAAAATTTGATAAAAATCGCCTTTAGTTATGCCAACTCAAGTCTTGAGCGAGCCAAAATTATTGCGATCCAGCTAACTCATTATCAAAATAATGCCCTGTATCAAAAGGCGATTCAGGTAGGAATTGAAGGCCTGGAACTGTTAGGCTTAGAACTGGCGATTATGCCAGATGAAGCAGAGTTAGAAGGGATGGCTCTGGAAGTTAAAAAAACCTTAAATCAGCGCGCAGTTGCAGGACTAATCGACGCACCACTCATTGTCGATGAAGAACGCCAGATGCTGATCAAACTGCTAATGAACATGGTACCGCCCACTTACCTGACTAATCAGGAGTTGTTAGTGTTGGTTGTTTTACACATGACCAATCTCTGTTTGCAATACGGGAATACCAATGTGGCGGGTTTTGTTTATGTTTGGTATGGCACAATCCTCTGCCAACGCTTTCAAGACTATGAACTGGGCTATGAGTTTGGAGTTTTAGGGTTGAAGGTGAATGAAAAATTTCATAACACTACCCTAAATGGCAAAATTTATATGTCCTTCGGCAACTTTATCAACCATTGGCGTAAGCACGTCAGTTCCAATCTTGTTTTGCAACAAGCTGCTTATCAGGGCGCAATGGAGGTAGGGGATTTTTCTTGGTGTCATCACAGTGCTCTGTTCAGTTTCTGGCAGCAGGCGATCGTCTCAAGCGATATTCACAGTTTGCTGGCTCGACATGAAAAGTACATCAGCTTTGCGGAACGAACGGAGATTACGACAGCTTTTGCCCTAATTCTTCAGTGCAAGCTCCTAGAGAATTTGCAAGGGCTAACGATAGGGAAGTATAGCATTAGCTCTGAAACATTTGATGAAGAGTCGGCGCTAGCAACATTCACTGAAATTGGCTATGGCTATGGCAGTAGCACTTACTATTTCGCTAAAGCATTTTTGTTTTTCACCTATGGTGAGTATGCTAAAGCTTATGAAATGTTAGTAGCTGCGGCAGAGTTTTCTAATACACTATATGGACAATTTCAACGTGTTCTGCATTGTTTTTATCAGTCTTTGAGTGTATTGCAACTTTATGGGCTAGCACCGGAAAAACAACAAAAAGATTATCAAGAAGTTGTTCAGAATAATCGGGAACAACTTCAAATCTGGGCACACAACTGTCCTGAAAACTGTCTGTCAAAATTTCGGCTTTTAGAGGCGGAGATGGCCCGTGTTGCTGAAGAAAAATGGCAGGCTGCTGATTTTTACGATCGCGCCATTCAACTCGCTAAAGAAAACCAATTCCTCAACGAAGAAGCCCTCGCCAACGAACTCGCCGCTAAATTCTATCTCGGCTGGGGCAAAGAAAAAGTCGCTGCAGGCTATATGCAGGAAGCCTACTATTGTTACGCTCGCTGGGGAGCAAAAGCCAAAACCGATGACCTAGAAAAACGTTATCCCGATCTGCTGCGTCCCATCTTACAACAGTGCGTCCAACCCTTCACTATTTTAGAAACCCTATCCACCCTCACCAATCCCACCTACTCAATTCATTCGAGTACCCACCACACTACCTCAAGCACCTCGATCAACCAGGCTCTAGATTTTTCGACTCTGCTGCAAATCTCCCAAATGATCTCCAGCACGATCGACCTCGATGAGTTGCTGCAAATTGTGACCCAAACCATGTTACAAAACTCGGGAGCCGATCGCTGTGTACTGATGCTGTGCCAAGATCAACAATGGCAAGTGCGGGCGATAGCTACCTGGGAACACATTAGCCTGCAAACGGAACCCCTAGAGAACAATCCCACTGTTCCGGTTAAATTAATTCAGTATGTCAAAAACACCCTAGCAACAGTTGTCATTGATCACGCCAAAACTGATCTGCCTGTGATGGACGATTATTTAGAACACCACCAACCAGAGAGTTTGCTGGGTTTGCCAATTCTAAATCAGGGGAATCTGGTCGGAATTTTGTATCTAGAAAATCGGATAACCACAGGGGTGTTTAGTCGCGATCGCCTCCTAGTGCTGAATTTTCTCTCTAGTCAAGCGGCGATCGCTCTGGAAAATGCCCGCCTCTATCACCAAGTGCAGCAGACTTTGAATGAACTTCAGCAAACTCAGATGCACATGATCCAAAGTGAAAAGATGTCAGCATTAGGTAATCTAGTGGCAGGGGTTGCCCATGAAATCAACAATCCCGTTGGTTTCATTGCCGGGAACATTAATGAAGCTCATGCTGGACTCCAAGACTTAATTGATTATTTGCACCTCTATCAAGAAAAGTTTCCTGAACCGGGAGCAGAATTGATTGAGAAAGCAGAGGAAATAGATTTAGATTATCTAGTAGAAGATTTACCCAAAATGTTGAGTTCCATGAAAATAGGGTGCGAGCGCATCAAAAACATCAGCACCTCCCTCCGCACTTTCTCTCGGGCCGATACGGTTGATAAAGTTGAGGCCAATATCCACGAAGGCCTCAATAGCACTTTGATGATTTTACGCCATCGCCTGAAAGCGAACGACAAGCATCCTGAAATTAAAATCATTAAAGAGTACGGCAATATTCCCAAAGTAAAATGTTATTTGGGACAATTAAACCAGGTATTTATGAATTTGTTAGCAAATGCGATCGATGCCTTAGAAGAATCGAATCAAGGACGGAGTTTTGCCGAAATTCAAGCCCATCCCAATCACATCACTATTCGGACAAAAGTAGAAAGTGAAAAAGTAAAAATTTCCATCGCCGATAACGGAAAAGGAATGTCAGAAGAAGTGAAAAATCGTATTTTCGACCATCTATTTACCACTAAAGATGTGGGCAAAGGAACGGGGTTAGGACTGGCGATCGCGCGTCAAATTGTAGAAGAAAAACACGGCGGCAAACTGAGTTGTTTTTCTACACCGGGAGAAGGAACGGAGTTTGTCATTGAGATTTTAATTGATTGAAGGTTAGTTGTCCGTTGTCCGTTGTCCATTGTCCGTTGTCCGTTGTCCGTTGTTGACCGATATTATTAATCTCTCTCTTCTCTTCCTCTGCGTTCTCTGCGTCCTCTGCGGTTAAATTATTCCGATGCAACCGCAATTGATATGACAACCAACAACTGACAACCAACAACTGACAACTGACTATTGCAGCGGCAAAAATACCGTCATCACCTCACCCTTTTGGGGCCGCTGGCGAATTACCAACTTCCCGCCAGCAGCCCGAAATAAATTCTTAGTCACGCTCAAATTTAAACTCAAACTTCCCGTCTCCGGCTGCACCATCAACAAAGGCCCGATCGAGCGCAAAGGAGCATGCGCCGCTTCTGCAAAAGTCGATGCGACATTACCTTCAGGTAAGTGTTCCGATTCCAACTGCAACTTTAACTGATTGCCGGCTAGTGTCACCTCCACCTGAATGCGACTCCCGGAAGGCAAAGTTCGAGTAAAATTCTCAATCAAATTAGTTAAAACCTGATCCAGCATCGTCGGATCGCTGACTACCGCCGGCAACTTTTTCGGCACAATAACTTCCAAAGTGTGGTTTCGCACAGCCGCCTGTTTTTGCCAGCGGGGAATGCTATTTTGTAGCACTTCACCGAGGGACATTGCTGTTAGCTGCACGCCAGAATTTTTAGCTTGCGACATTTCCAATTCCACGGCGCGGAAAATTAAACCGAAGCGATCGATCTGAGCGGTACACTCAGCATCAATCATTTCCAAACGCTTGACCACCACTGGCTCAAGTTTGGGACGTTTCAGCAACAATCGAGTCAGCGTGCGAATAGTAGCCAAAGGAGTGCGGACTTCGTGGGCGATCGCCTGTAGCAATTCCACCTCTTTCGTAGCGAGAGGAATTGGAGATTGGCAGTTGATATCTGTAGCCGATAACTTGTGATGTCTATGGTTCAAACCATCATCACTTCTTTCATCCTTTATCCTGCCTGCTTCCTCTTTCCCAACCGGCAAATTATGCAACAGCAAGCGGCTGAACTGCATCACTGTTTGATAATTTGGCTCCACAGGCAAAAACTGCTGGAACAGCGCGTCTAATTTAGTAGAATTATTAGTTAATTGGCTAACTGGTAAATTGAAGCTACCGTCAGAATTGGCAAGCAAACATTCGCTTTCAGTCACCCTGCGCCGCAAAACCTCCCAAGCTTTGGCGACTACTTGCGGATCGAAAGAAAATAGAAAAGCCGGAATTCCTGCAGAATTTTCACCCAAAACCATCACCAGGCTAAAACTAGCAGTTAAAACCAAACAAAACTGCTCGTTGGCTAAGGGATCACCACTTGCCAAAGCCAAAGCCGGGGCCGCCGCAGGCACTGATATTTGCACATCAGCCGCCGGCATTAAAGCTAAAGTTTGTCTAGCCCGAAAAGACCACAAAGCTGCATCGTTGTCGGGAATACTGGTAAAAATCCAATTGGCAAAGCCGTTGGCCAAAGCGGGGTGAGTCAAAACCGAAGACGGGCCCGACAACACCAATCCCTGACAGGAATTGGGGATTGTCGATCGACCATTTGCTCGATCAGCATCTGTTTTTTGTCCTGCTTTTTGCCGATCGAGCATTTGATTCAAAGCTGCGATCGCCCCATACCATTCCTGTTCAGCTTTGGGCCGAGAAGCCCCACGGCTTGCAGGACACCGATGGCGGTTGTTTCCTCCCGCCAACTTAGCATCAAAGAGACTGAGGTCATTTTCTTGGCCTTCGGAGGCTAAAATTTCGCTTATTGTCGGTAAAAAGTAAGTATTCATAGTAGTTATAAACCCACCTTCGGAGGCATGAAGGGTGAAGTATTTATGTATAGGAAAGTTCAGGAGTTAGGAGTCAGTCGATTTTAGATTTTAGATTTTAGATTTTAGATTTACCCCACAGATGCAATCTGGGAGATTGAACTTTGGTCTAAAATTTTTATCTTTCCACGACAGGAGTACGTGGCACGGTATCCGTTTTTGGGCTGGGTCAAGCACCAGCACGATCGAAAAATCCCGCATAATTTCTTGCGCCTTCCTCCTAACTCACAGGATATCCACATTTGTCAACTAACGATATTGGCAGAACCGTACCAATAAGTCGCAATCTCCGCGCTTGGGGCGATATTTTGTACGATCGCCCTGACAACAGTGCAAAATGAAGTAAGTTAAACACCGTGCTTTCCTTATGCCCACCTCGATCGCCGACTCGAAAAATCTGCTGTCAGACTTAATGGCACGCTACCGCCACCAAGTCGATTATCTGGCAATTCGACTGGAAGAAGCCGAAGGCACCGACATCCTGCTGCGAGGCGAAAAAATTGAAACCCTCAGCGAAGGAGTCTCAATTGGCGGCCAAGTCAGAGCTTGTCACAAAGGCGGTTGGGGCTTTGCCAGTTTTAACCGACTTTCCACCCTCGCCGAAAGAATCGAAGAAGCCATCGCCGCGGCCAAACTGATCGGCGAAGAAGAAACGATCCT
Organism: Microcoleus sp. B6-A1; assembly: GCF_036705085.1. Taxonomy (NCBI): domain Bacteria; kingdom Bacillati; phylum Cyanobacteriota; class Cyanophyceae; order Oscillatoriales; family Microcoleaceae; genus Microcoleus; species Microcoleus sp. B6-A1. Next base: position 52,533 of record NZ_JAUBTU010000035.1, on the reverse strand, counting down.
GGCGCCTGTCACCCCAGTACAAGACATTTGCTTGCTGCCGCTGACAGGAACAGACCCCCGTCTGGTTCCCCTAATTGACAAAAAGCAATTGTGCGATCGTTACGCGGCCATCCTCCGCAGCATTGACCCCCGCATCGCCACAATCTCCGTGCGCTACGGCGACAGCACCCAGCGGATCATCCTCGCCACCTCCGAAGGCACCATGCTCGAACAAGGTTGGGCAGACATGGAAATGCGCTTTGCCGCCACAGCCCGCAGCGGGGAAACCGTACAAACCGGCCGCGAAACCACTGGTTCCCGCAAAGCTTACGAAGATTTAACCGATCTCGATGTTCAAGTTCGCAGCGCCGCCCAGAGAGCCGTAGATTCCCTAGCCTTACCCCCCGTCCAAGGCAACACCTACACCGTCGTCATCGACCCAATTTTGACCGGATTATTCGTCCACGAAGCCTTCGGACATCTTTCCGAAGCCGACATGGCCTACGAAAATCCCGACATTTTGGAAATTATGACCCTCGGCCGCCAGTTCGGCCCCAAAAACTTGCAAATTTTCGACGGTGCATCGCCAGAAGGACACCGGGGCAGCTATTTCTACGACGACGAAGGCACTCCCGCGACTACTACTCAGTTAATTAAAGACGGCGCTTTAGTCGGGCGGCTGCACTCGCGGGAAACGGCGGGCAAATTGGGAGAAACGCCTACTGGCAATGCTCGCTGTTTGAATTATCATTATCCGCCGATCGTCCGCATGACGAATACTTGGATCGAACGCGGTGACACGCCAGTTGCTGACTTATTTTCTGGTATCAAAGAAGGAGTTTATGCGCGCAATTGGCAAGGCGGCATGACTAACGGCGAAATGTTTACTTTCAGTGCCGGCGAAGCTTGGATGATCCGCGACGGAAAATTAGACAATCCGGTGCGGGATGTTACTCTTTCGGGTAATGTTTTCAGCACTTTAGCTGATATTGAGGCGATCGGCGACGATTTCTACTGGGATGAATCCGGCGGCTGCGGCAAGGCAGGACAAAGCGGTTTGCCCGTCGGCTGCGGCGGCCCGAGTTTGCGGATTCGCGATGTCGTTGTTGGTGGCGAAGCTGCAGAAGAAGATTAAAGCTGCAAAAGTTTAAAAAATAAAGGTAAAGCCCAAGATTCCTACTCGCGCTTTACCTTTATTTTTTGAATGCAACATTTCGGGCCCGTTTGTGGTATCTGATATTTTGAGGATATTTGGCCAAAAAAACCGGAATAGCCAAAAATTATGTCTTGAGTCCTCAAATACGGCTGAAAAATCGGTTTTTTGCTACGCAGTACGTAAGTCCCCCATTCATGGCTCGAAATCTTCAATTTTTCTCTTCTTATCCCAATTTTATATGCTCCCAGTGTCCCTCTAATTCCTCGCAATTATCGCTTTTTTAGGCTTTATTATCTCCCCTCCCCTGCCCTCGTTGTGGCGGCTTATCTTTACCGTCTGCGTCACAGGTCTGAGTGGCAGCTAGAGTCGTTAAAATTTCTGAAGCAGAGTTGTCTTGAGCAAAAAAGGTCGATCGAGTTTCTAAGCTTTGAGCATTAACTGCGCCAGCACTCAGTAACAGGCTTGACATCAGGATGGAAGAGTAAACGCGCATCATAAATTTTGGTGTTTGTATTTTCCCCTTCTTAATACGCAGTCTGTACTCTGCTATCAGGATAAAAAAAATAATTGTGGTCAAATCATCAATTAGTAAGTGACGGCACCTGCAATTTTTTTGAATTTTGGTTAAAAGCGGGTTAAATCCATCATCTAGCTCGCCTGTTAGCTTGTAAGCTCGAGTTTCCTGCTGCTTGCGAGCAAGCAGCAGAATTCAACCGCTGGAATTTTCTTGAAACACTCTTCATATCATGTCCGATGATTGACCATAATATCCCGGCCGGGCGGGTTTTTGAGATTGTCAATTATTGGCAGATATTATTGGTGAACCCGCCCCTACCTGATTTCGGGTAATCGACCGGACATGATATCAAACAAGGAAACTACAACCGCAAATTGTAATTTTTCCTACTTTTATGATTAACTTCATAATTTATTGATGTGAAGCCGCAACCCAAGGATTAAAGACAAAACAGGAGAATACCCAGGCGCGCCATCAGCACCCTACATATAAATATCTTGGTGAATGAGATTGCTTAAGGCGGGCAACACCTAATTTTTCACATTAACTTCATAAGTGGTTGCTATTGTATTTTTAAATGAATTGTGAACCTTTTATCTTTTATTTTATTCTCTTTTCTTCTATTACAGCGGTTCTCAGGAAAGTAACGTACTATTATCGCGGAGTCAATCTCAAATCTCAAAGCGACTGACCGAAAGCATCGAGGATACAAGCCCCCGGATTGATCCGTCCAGAAATAAAAAACCTGTATCCGATAGACAAGCCCCCGAAGTTATCCGTGGCGTTAATGCTTCAATTCTAAAATCTAAAATCTAAAATCTAAAATCTAAAATCTAAAATCGACTGACTTGCACATCTACCTGCCGGAATAGCGAGTCGAGGGTTGACGAGTTGTCCAAAATAACATCAGCTTGTTGACACTTTTGAGCTAGCGGCAACTGGGCGTTAATGCGGGCATTAGCTCGATCGTAACTTAAGCCATCTCGCTGCATTAGTCGTTCTAACTGCACTTCGGGTGAACAGTACACTACCCAAATTTCGGTACACAAGTCAGTCATGTTAGCTTCAAACAGCAGCGGCACTACCAAAACCAAAGTCAACGTGTCAGCCTTGGCACAGAAACCGGATTTTTTTTCAACAATACTCGGTTCTAGCTTTTGGTGAAAAAAGCCGATTTCTTGAGTCTTTGTACCTAAATCCTGTGTGTCTTGGGATACCAAACTCGATGCAGCAATGCAGCTTTGAGTTTCCTCAAGTAATCGGCGGCGCACGTAAGGGTGAATCTGTTGTTCCAACCACTGCCGCTCGTCTGCGTTACAAAAAATAATACTTCCCAACTCTGGCCGATTTAAATTGCCGTCCGGGAGCAAAATACCCGCGCCGTATCGTTTTACAATAGAGTCAAGTATTGGCGAACAGGGGTTCACAGCTTCGCGGGCGAAAATATCGGCATCTAAAATCGGAAATCCACAGACATCTGCCAGATAATTAGATATAGCGGTTTTACCAGTGGCGATGCCCCCAGTTAAACCAATCAGACGGATAATTCGATCGCTCATAATTTTCAGGCGTTTAAACGGAACTGTGTTTCGACACTTACTGTCAGTCTTTGCTATGTTGGTGACACAATCAAATTTAGACTTAAAATTTAAGATTTGCGATCGAGAGTTCGCGTTAGGAAGTGTCAGCATTGGGGTGCGATCGACTCTTTTTTACCTAAAATCTCAATTTTAAACTCGAATTAAGGTCTAGACCGAGGCAAACTTATGAATGCTCAACGTGCTGTGCGGTCGATTCTGGCAGCAATTCCCCTTGCTGGATTTTTAATATTAGATTTTTTCCCCACCCTGGTTTTCCTCAAAGAAAACAGCAACGGATGGGTAGTCGTGGCAATTTATCCCCAATCTCAAATTGCTGGGGCACAATCTATTACTCCAGCCCCAGACGGCACCGGAACCAATGTCACCGCCCCAGGTACAGCGTCGCCCCCTCGCTACGACATTCAAGGCGGCACTACATCCAGAGACGGAGCAAATTTGTTCCACAGTTTTACTCGGTTTGGCCTGAATGCTGGCGAAACTGCCAATTTCATCTCCAACCCAAGCGTTAAAAATATCCTCGGCCGCGTTGTCGGGGGCGACGCTTCCTTAATTAACGGCCTAATTCAAGTTAGCGGCGGCAATTCTAATTTGTTGCTGATGAATCCCGCAGGCATTATCTTCGGAACAAATGCCCGACTCGACGTGTCCGGGTCTTTTTTGGCTACCACCGCTAGCGGTATCGGTTTTGACAACGGCTGGTTCAACGGTACTGGGGCGAACGACTACGCGGCCCTCGTCGGAACGCCGAATGCTTTTATTTTTGGCCCACAGCCGGCGAGTATTGTCAATGCCGGTAACTTGGCTGTCGGCACGGGGCAAAATTTGACTTTGCTGGGCGGTACGGTCATTAGTACAGGACAACTTTCAGCCCCAGGCGGTCAAATTACTGTGGCGGCTGTTCCGGGCGAAAATCTGGTGCGGTTGAGTCAAAACGGACTTTTGCTGAGTTTAGAAGTTTCTCCGGCAGCCGGAATGTCGGGTTCCGAAGGTGTTCCCTTCTCTCCCCAGAGTTTACCTCGGCTGCTTTCGGGCCCCGGCGTGGCTAACGCTACGGGTATAACTACGAACGCTCAAGGTGAAGTCGTGCTCACAGGCGGCCAAACAGTGCCTGCAGGTGCTGGAACTGCGCTGGTAGCGGGTGCTGCGGACGTGTCTGCCAGGGGGGGCGCGGGAGGAAGCGTCAACGTGTTGGGCGACAAGGTAGGGCTGTTTGGAGCGAAGATTGAGGCTTCGGGGCCGGACGGTGGCGGAACGGTGCGGATCGGGGGAGATTACCGAGGCGAGGGAACTGTGCCGAATGCCAGGATGACTTACGTGGATGGCAAAAGTTCGATCGCCGCCAACGCAACTGAATCAGGCAACGGCGGCAGAGTCTTTGTCTGGGCTGACAACACAACAGCATTTTTGGGCAGCATCAGCGCAAATGGCGTTTCTGCAACGGGAACCGCAGGTGTTGGCGGGTTTGTAGAAGTGTCGGGCAAGCAAAGATTGATTTTTAACGGTACTGTTGATACCTCTGGGACAAACGGTTTGGGGACTTTGCTGTTAGATCCAGAAAATATTTTAATTACAGATTCCCCAGAAGCTGCGGGCGATGCGGCAATAATTGCCAACAATAATATTTTGGCAACAGGAACGCTACCAGGAGAGGAAAATAATTCTGAGCCTTCGCTGACAATTTCGGCTAAAGCTTTGGAAAGTATGTCGGCGACTGCAAATGTGGTTCTCGAAGCGCTCAATGATATTACAATTGCTGATTTGGCGGACAATCAGTTGAGCTTTCAAGCAACTACTGGTTCGGTAACATTGAGAGCAGATGCCGATCGCAATGGTGCGGGTGCTTTTTCGATGAATTCTGGAGATACAATTAGCACGGCGGGCGGTGCGATCGCCCTGGAGGGAAGTCAAATTACTGCGGGCAATTTGTCGAGTAACGGGGGAAATATTAGTTTGATTAGTCCGGGTTCGACTGTTGCCAACAACATTTCTTCATCCAATCCCAGCACCGGCAGCAGCGGGAATATTGCGATCGACGGCCTGAACGTAACGGCCCAAAAACTTGATGCCAGCGGCCCGGAAGCGGCGGGAAATGTAACTGTGACGGCTCGGAATGTTCTGGGAGTGAGCTCGATCGCAGCGGGATCGGGAAACATTACTTTGACTGGTAATGAAATTAATTTGACTGGTGCCAAAAATTCACTCAGCGGTACTGGCTTTTTGGTACTGCAACCTTGGAGTCCCGGTCAAAATATTGCGATCGGCGGTTCTGGAGATGTCGGTACTAATATTTATTTGAATCTGACGGCAAACGACCTCGGAAGTTTGGAAAATGGGTTTGCTGGAATTACGATCGGGCGCAGCAACGGTATCGGTTCAATTCTGATTGCTAACGATTTCACATTTTACGATCCGCTAATTATTCAATCGCCAGCGGGTTTGGGAACAATCACTACCACAAGTTCCTTGACAGGGGCAGACAATGCCTCAATTACTCTCAAAGCTGACGGCAATATCCGTACCGGAAATATCACTACCAACAATCAGGAAATTAGCATCGTCAGCACCGCAGGCAATGTCACAACCGGTCAGCTACTTACTGGAACGGCCCGCACCATCAACACTTCTGTCAATCCTTCCGAAGATATAGGCACTTCGGCGGGAGATGTTAGTGTTACTGCACAGGGTACCGTGACTGCCGGGGCGATCGACACGAGGGGCGATCGCGCGGGGAATGTGACGCTAACGGGGCGCAATGGAGTCACAGCAGGCGCGATCGAAGCTGGCGGCTCGAAAACACCAGGAAATATTACTTTAACCGGCAGCGATATAGACTTGACGGGTGACAAAAATTCGATCGCCAGCAACGGCAATCTGGTGCTGCAACCGGCCGATCCTAGTCAAAATATTATAATTCAAGGTTCGGGCAGTACAGAAGCTCTGAACTTGACTGCTGCTGAATTGAACACTTTTCGGAATGGGTTTGCTTCGATCGCGATCGGGCGCCCTGACGGTAGCGGTGCGATCACGATTGGTTCTCCAGCGCCCAATTCAACGCCGAATTCCACGCCAGTAGCGGTGACATTTCAAGATCCGACGACGATTCAATCGCCGTCGGGCACAGGCGCGATCGTGGGAACGGGTGCGACCGTCGGCACTGATAACGCCACGATCTCTCTGATGGGCGGTACTGTAGCCGTCGGAGATGTTACCTCGACTGCGGGGATTAACATCACTAGCACTCAAGGCAAGTTGACTGCTGGTACGGTTTCATCTCGCTCAACTTCCGGGGTGGCGGGCCCTATCAATATTCGCAGCACCGGTGCGGTAGAAACCGGCAACATCGATGCTTTTGGTGCCAGAAGCGGGGGAGATATTTCGATTGCGGCGCCGGGCCGGATCGTTACAGGGGTGATCAACTCGAGTTCGCAATCGGGAAGTGCCGGTTCGAGCCAAATTACCGGCCAGAAAGATGTTGAAGTTGTTTCGATCAAAGCTCGCGGCAATACGGGCGGCGATGTGGCAATCGAGGCTGGGGGAGCGTTTCGGGCTGCGGGAACAGGAACGGCTGCTGAGCGCGCCCAGGTCAGCATTTCTACAGAGGGGCTGGCTCGATCGGGTTCACAGACGCTGCTGCAAAGCTCTTGCCCGTCGGGAACCTGCACGGCGGCGACTGTTGGGACGGGAAACTCGAAGTCGAACACTGCCACCTCCTCAACTGCGATCGGGCGGCTGGCGCTCGTGCCGAGTCCGGCACCAACTACCAGCGTGGAACTGAAAACTACAGCCAATTCTCAACAAATTGTGACTCAGGTGAGTCTCGGCCCCGCAGCGCCGGTGCCCAAGAGCACTAACGCAAATGTCTCGCCAGAACCTACTGCTGTCCCTGTTGAGGCTCAGTCGAACGAGACTGCGGCCGGCCAGGTACTGCTGTCGCCGTCGGTGTTACAAGACAATTTGGCCGCGCCTGCAGCGACAGAAAACGGCAGCTTGCAGGCAACTGCACAGAAGCCCGCGAGTGCGGTGAGTGCAGAAAGTATCGGGAATGTGAGGGTTCCTGAGATTTCTCGATCGAACTCGATCGCGCAAATAAATCCGATCGACGCAGTGCAGCAAAGGGATAGAACTCAGGGCCGGGAATTTGAACGTTACTTTGGGGGCACTGTCACTGAAAAGTCAGTTACGCAGAAAAGTATTCGAGATACTCTCAACAGCGTCAATCAGTTGACTGGGGTTAAACCCGCCATCCTTTACGTGTGGGCGAAACAGAAACATTTAGAACTTGTGTTGTTATTGCCAGACGGCAAAAATGTTTTTAAAAGCGTGCCTGCAAGCCGCGAGACAGTTCTGCAAGTTGCTAAAGAATTCACTAATGCTATCAGAATTCCCAGGAGATTGAATGCTGCTGATTACAAGGAACCTGCCGAGGAACTTTACCAGTGGTTAATTGCACCGCTGCAACCGGAATTGGATGCTAACAAGATTGACACCTTGGTGTTTTCGATGGATTCAGGTTTGCGAACTTTGCCTTTGGCTGCTCTTTACGACGGCAAGCAGTTTTTGGTAGAAAAGTACAGTTTGGGGCTGATTCCGAGTTTAAGTTTAACTGATACTCGCTATGCCGATGTTAAGGGTTCCGAAGTGTTAGCGATGGGTGCGTCGAATTTTCCGGCCCAATACGATCAAAATCCTTTGCCTGCGGTGCCGCTGGAAATATCGACAATTGTGGGCAAGATTTGGCCGGGTTCGTCTTTTCTCAATGAAGCTTTTACTTTGGCAAATTTGAAGCAGAAGCGCAATCAACCGCAATACAAAATTATTCATTTAGCTACTCACGGCGATTTTCAGCCTGGGGGGGCCCAAAATTCTTACATTCAGTTTTGGGATACTAAGTTGCGGTTGAATCAGTTGGATCAGTTGAAGTTATCTAACCCGCAGGTGGAGTTGTTGGTTTTGAGTGCCTGTACTACGGCGGTGGGAGACGAACAAGCTGAGTTGGGGTTTGCGGGGTTGGCGGTGCACGCGGGGGTAAAATCGGCTTTGGCGAGTTTGTGGTATGTCAGCGATGTCGGTACTTTGGGGCTGATGACTGAGTTTTACCAGCAGTTGCGTACAGCGCCGATTAAGGCGGAGGCTTTGCGGCAAGCGCAGTTGGCGATGTTGCGGGGTGAAGTGCGGTTGCAAGATGGTTATTTGGTACGATCGGGCAACAATCAAGCTCTGCCTTTGCCGTCGGAGTTGGCCGCCAGGGGCGATCGAAATTTGTCGCATCCTTATTATTGGGCCGCTTTTACAATGATCGGTTCGCCTTGGTAATTCTGAAGGAACAGGGTGCGATCGGCCAAAAAACCGGGATAGAACAAGTCGCCAAACTCTGAGGATGGGAATACCTAAAAAAGTGCGGTAACTCACACTAGAGACCGCGACCTCAACATCTAAAACGGGATAAAATGGCACAATAAAAATAAAAAAACTCGACTGCTAGCGCCAGAAATAGTGATTGTATACAAGTTTTTACTAAAAACATTTAGTTCAAATAACTTATGATAATTCGACAAAAAAGTTTCGATTACCCAACAACAATTGCTCTTGATTATCTAGCCATAACGCTCGGCGGTGAGAATAAACTAATGGGGAGCAACGCTTTCTCCGTTTTTATCTAGCATTCTTAAAAAATTCATACGGATCTAATGAGGGGTTAGAGGTAATAGAGCCAATCTTTTGGAAGTAGAGACAAAAACGATTGGTTTCTAACGGATGGCTGATTGGGGGAATCAACTGCCTCTCACCAGGTTGTCTAATTATATTAGTTCGTCATCGTCTCGACGATAAACATGAACACAGTTGCGACCTTTGCCTTTGGCAGCATAACAAGCTGCATCAGCCGCCCCCATAACCTCCATCAAATCTTGGCTGGCTTGGTTAATGGCAACAACTCCGATACTGACCCCGATGATAAAGGTTTTGCTATCCCAAATAAACCGAAACTGATGCACTATGTCTTTGAGCTTTTCCGCAATTAGAGCGGCTTTAGAGAGGGGACATTTAGTAAGCAAAAGACCAAATTCATCACCTCCCAAGCGAGCCAGTGTGTCATTAGCGCGGACTCCCTTTTGTAAAAGTCTAGTGATTTGGCGCAGTAGCTCATCGCCAGCACAATGACCTGCGGTATCGTTAACGACTTTGAACTTATCTAAATCTAAATAACAGAGAGCGTGCTGCTGATTGCTATCTTGAACAGAGGTGATCGCCTCAATTAGTCGCTGCTCAAATCCTCGACGGTTGATTAAACCCGTCAGAGCATCGTGATTGGCTTCCCAAGAGAGTTGACGAGCAATATTGCGCGATTCGGTAACATCATGAAAGACGATGACTGCCCCGATAATTTGGCCTTGGGAGTCTCGAATCGGTGCTGCTGAGTGCTCAATGGCATACTCAGTCCCCTCGCGCGAAATAAGTATAGTATGGTTAGCTAAGCCCACAATTCGCTTCTCCAACAAAGCCTTGTTGATCGGATTCTCTAATGGCTTTCGCGTTACTTCATTGACAATTTCAAAGACTGTAGACAGGGGGAGTCCCTTAGCCTCATGAGCCTTCCAGCCTGTCAGTTGCTCAGCGATAGGATTGAAAAATCGCACATTACCTTGAGCATTGGTAGTAATAACTGCATCACCAATCGATTGGAGCGTCACTTGAGCTAGTTCTTTTTCGGCAAAGAGGGATGCTTCGAGACGTTGACGTTCTTCCATTTCTCTCAAGAGACGTAAATTCTGCTCTTGGAGGCTTTTTTGCAACCGTCGGATGGTTAGGTGAGTTTCGATACGAGCTAATACTTCTTCGACTTGAAACGGCTTAGCAATATAATCTACGGCACCAACAGCAAACCCCTGAACCTTATTGAAAGTTTCATTCAGAACACTCAAAAAAATTATCGGAATGCTTGCGGTTTGCTCGTCAGATTTTAATTGTTTACAAACTTCATAGCCATCCAAATCTGGCAATTTAATGTCGAGTAAAATTAGTTCCGTCCATGGTGATTGGGCGGCTCGGATCGCCATGTCGCCTGTTGTGGCACAGCGAACTTTATAACCATGTGCGCTCAAAGTACGGCCCAGAAGACGCAGGTTATCAGGCAGATCGTCAACAATTAAAATATTGCCTCGGTAGTTGGTAGCTGGATCGCTAACTCTATCGCTAGTTCTATCGAGAACGCTACTGGTTTCCATAGTTTTTTGCCAGAGGACTATCACCCTATGAATAAGAGTATAGTTGAATCATGAGGTGATACACTCACTTTACCCTGAAAGAAGTCCTGCGATCGCAGAGTTCGAGGAATGGCACGCTGCCACAGCCCCTACAAAATCTGACTTGTTGAGGTAGGGATAATCTCTCCGTAGTTGCCCTTCTTCGTTTCGGCTAACATTAGGAGAACATTTTTTCAACGCAATCTGCTGTATGAACAAGCACATTTCTGAAAGAGCAAGTCTACTCGTCATTGCGATCAGATGTCTCGTGCTGCTAGATTGGCAATTTGACATCTCCCTACTCAAAAGTGGTTTTGCCGGTAAAACTTCGATGATGAAGCCGGCAATGGCCGAACTCAATCGCTAAGCACTTCAGCACTCATGAATAATTCAGGTTAGGTATGATTACACATTTTTTTGAAAGTGGAGGATTCCTTCCTCATGGTCACTGCTATCTCTGGCAAACAAATTTAGTAGGATTACATATTTTATCCGATGGTTTAATTGCTTTAGCTTACTACTCCATCCCAATCATGCTAATGTACTTTGTGCGACAGCGCCCAGATACTCCTTTTCCGAAAGTATTATTTCTGTTTAGCGCCTTCATCATTGCCTGTGGTACAACTCATATCATGGAAATTTGGACGCTTTGGTTTCCTACTTATTGGATTTATGGAGGACTTAAAGCTATTACTGCTCTGATTTCTATATATACTGCATCTGAGCTAGTGTTTTTAATTCCATCAGCCTTAGCTTTACCTAGTCCAGCTCAACTTATTGTGGCGATTCAAGCCTTAGAGAAGGAGATCAATGAGCGCAAGTGGGCTGAAAACGAACGCAAACAAATTGAGGTGGCTTTACGAAACAGTGAAGAGCAGTTTCGCAATGCCTTTGAAAATGCGTCCATTGGAAAGGCGATCGTTTCACTTGATGGACACTGGATTAAAGTAAATCCTGCCTTATGTCAGATTCTTGGCTACTCATCAGAAGAGTTGTTAGCGTTAACTTTCCAAGACATTACCCATCCTGACGATTTAGACGGGGATCTTAGCTATGTACATCAACTCTTAGCAGGAACCATTTCAACTTACCAAATGGAAAAACGCTATTTCCATAAACAAGGACATATAATTTGGATTCTTCTTAATGGATCGCTAGTACAAGATGAACAGGGAAACCCACTACATTTTATTGCTCAGATCCAAGAAATTACCGCTAAAAAAGAAGCTCAAAAGGCGTTAGAGCTTCAGAGTCTTATTATCCATAACATGGCAGGTGGAGTGTGTTTAATTAAAGCCTCAGACCTCACGATCGTCTACACTAATCCCAAGTTTGACGCGATGTTTGGCTATGCAGAGGGTGAACTCGCCGGTCAACCCGTTGGTGTAATAAATTACGTCGATACAGAGGTTACACCCGACGAAACCGTTGAAGATGTTGTTGTTAAACTCGATCGGGACGGAGAAGCACAATATGAAGTCTACAATAAGAAAAAAGATGGAACTCTCTTTTGGTGCAGGGTTCATACATCTAGGTTTGAGCATCCTGAATATGGAACTGTATATGTGGCCGTTCAGGAGGATGTGACAGAGCTGAAACAAGCTGAGCAAGCCTTGCAATCTACCACAAATCGCCTCAACTTTCTCCTGAACTACAGCCCCGTCGTTATTTTTGGCTGTCAACCTTATGGCAATTATGCAGCAACGTTCATGAGCGAAAATATCAAAGATGTATTGGGCTATGAAAGGATTGATTTTTTAGAAGATTCTGACTTTTGGGTGCATAACTTACACCCAGATGATTTAGAACGAGTGGTTAATGGCTTAGACAATTTATTCGTCAATGATTTTTATTTCCATGAATACCGTCTTCGTCGCTCAGATGGGGTTTATCGCTGGATACTCTGTCAACTCAGACTAATTCGAGATCCTGTAGGTAGACCAGTGGAAATGTTGGGATATTTAATTGACATTAACGATCGCAAACAAGCCGAGTTGGAACTTCAGCAAGCTAAGGAAGCAGCAGAAACAGCAAACCGAGCCAAAAGTATGTTCCTGTCCAATATGAGCCACGAACTGCGTACTCCTCTCAATGCTATTTTGGGATTTACGCAATTGATGAGTTACGATCCTGTTCTGACTCCCGAACTCCAACAAGATCTGGCCATCGTCAATCGTAGCGGCACACATTTATTGGCATTGATTAACGAAATTTTAGATTTATCTAAAATAGAGACCGGAAAGATGACAGTCTCTCTTTCTGACTTTGACCTAAAATCTTTGCTGATTTCTATTGAAGAAATGTTGCAAATTAAAGCCCAATCGAAAGGATTGAAACTAATTTTCGAGCTCGACCCCAATCTTCCCCAATTTGTCCATACCGATGAGCATAAGCTGTATCAAGTCTTAGTCAATCTGCTCGGTAATGCGATAAAGTTTACTAATAAAGGAAGCGTCACCTTACGAGTAATATCGGAACAGAGCGACCAAACGTCCTGTCGCCTATATTTTGAAATTGAGGATACTGGAGTGGGAATTGCTCCAACAGAAATTGAGAGTTTATTTAAGGCGTTTGTGCAAGCTGAAGCGGGGCATAAATTGAATCAAGGTACTGGTCTAGGTCTAGCTATCAGCCAAAGATTTGTCCAACTCATGGGTAGTCAGATTCGGGTTCAAAGCACATTGAATCAGGGCAGCATTTTTTACTTTGAACTTGGGGTAAAGTTACCTCAAGCAGTCTGCCTTGCCTCAGAATTGCTTAAACAAAGAGTGATTGGTATAGCTCCAGGACAACCAACTTATCGCCTCCTTGTGGTTGAAGATATAGACGAAAATCGCCGCTTATTGGTCAAACTTCTTACCTCAGTCGGTTTTGAGGTGCGCGAAGCAACACAGGGAGTTGAAGCACTATCCCTGTGGGAAAGTTGGTCCCCACACCTGATTTGGATGGATCTACGAATGCCGATCATGGATGGCTATACAGCTACCAAACGCATTAGAGAACACCCTCATGGACAAGAGACTGTCATTATTGCTTTAACTGCCAGTGCTTTTGAAGACGATCGAGAGAAAGCTCTTAGGGCTGGTTGTGACGACTTTATGAGCAAGCCATTTCAGGAACGGCTCATCTTTGACAAACTCGCTCAGCACTTGGGAGTAGAGTACATCTACACAGTTGTAGGAAAAGATTCCCAAAAACTATTGGTTGATTCTTTATCTCCCGAAGATATAGCCGTGATGTCCTCTCAGTGGTTAGAACAAATGTATCAAGCTGCCTACTATGTTGATCCTGAAGTCATGAACGAGCTAATCCAACAAATTCCCGCATCTAAATCTACCCTTTCCAGTGCGCTAATTGATTCGGTCAATAACTTTAACTATGACCAAATTATGGAGTTAATTCGACCTCTGATCCCGAATCCAGTTTAGTTATCGAGGGAGCATTTCAATGAAAGCAGCCCAGCTAGAAATTGGAGTTAGGAGCCAAAAGCCAGGAGGAAAGAGTCAATCGATTTGAGATTTGAGATTTGAGATTTGAGATTTGAGATTTGAGATTTGAAGTATTGACCCCACGGATCAATTCGGGGGCTCCTTTATCGGATACAGGTTTTTTATTTCTGGGTCCTGAGTCTGCTTTCGGAATGAATCCCAATACAGTTCACTTAAGACCGATCCCCCCTAACCCCCCTTAAAAAGGGGGGAACAAGAAAGCTCTTAAAGTACCCCTTCTTAAGGGGGATTTAGGGGGATCTCCGAGCATAAGGAGTCTTAAGTGAACCGTATTGAGATAAAACTCGCCAGCAAATAACAGCGGATACACGATCGACAAACTGATGGTTTTTTTTAGCATCGGCCGATACTACCGCAAGTTGAAGTAACCCGCTTTAATCTGATCTAGCTGTCATTTTTGAAAGTCTGTGATTTCTGGCAATTCGTCTTGCCATTCTCTGAAACTTTGGTTGTCTGTGACAAGTTGCAGGTCAAAAAGTGTTTTTAATTCTTCTAATGTGACATTTGTAGCTGCAATTATTTGAACCATAATTATAGCCTGTTAATTTTATGGCTACTTATAATTTTATCAAATTTCCAGCTAATATTATGTCTGCTGGAACGATAATAAAAATTATTCGTAGTGAGAACCGAGAGTCCTGATCCAAATCCCTCTGACTTGCCTTCCTCACTAGGAAATGGTAACGGTTATTTTATTGAAGATGATATAATAAGTCAAAATTGAATTCTGCTAATTCCAAATTTTTTGCAAATTGAGAACAATTCCAGGTAAAACATTTTCCCCAGAAAGAGTGAGAGGAGAGTGTAAAACTTCCACATTTTGACCGGGGCGATAAATTTCAACGTCGCGTTTTTTGCGGTTAATCAGCCAACCCAAACGGCAGCCATTTTCCCTATATTCTTGCATTTTTTCCTGAGTCTTTTTCAAGCTGTCACTGGGAGAAAGCAACTAGATTACAAAATCAGGACATAGGGGGATAAATTTGTCTTTTTGTTCGGGTGTCAAAGCTTCCCAGCGGGATTTTTATACCCAGGAGACATCAGGAGATCGATCGGCTTTATTGGGCAGAGTAAATCCTGTGGAGGAATCAAAGGCTTCACCGAGTTCGGTTTGTTCGTTCCACGTCCAGAGTTGAGCTCCTGCTGTTAAGTTGCGTTTCCCTGTTTCTCCTCCGGTTGGCGGCATGACAATTAATTCTCCGTTGGCGTTGCGTTCGAGTTTCAAGTCAGGGTTTTCTTCGCACAGTTGATAAAACTGTTCTGAAGTTAGTTTAATCAGGGAATTGAGGTTTAAGGTGATAGCAGTCATGGTTATTTACCTGCTGTTTGTATGAACTTGATTAAGAATTAAAAATGAATAATCCCATTTTTAATTCTTAATTCTTAACTTCTAATTCTACTGCAATTGCTTGATTCTGTTGAGCGCGTCTTGATAGGCGCTGGTTCTGCCGCCTTGCTTGTAAAGTTCTGCTGCTTTTTGAAAGTCGGCAATTGCTTGGGGTTGGTCTTTGTTGTCCAGGTAAGCTAAAGCTCGGTTGTAGTAAGCGTCGGCAAAACCGGGATTGGCTTCGAGCGCCCGCGTGTATGCTTCAATGGCGCTAATAGCGCTAATAGCGCTATTAGGCCTGGGCCCGCGGGTTGTTTCGAGGCTGGCGATGAAAGTGCGGGCATTGCCGATATTAAAATACAATTCAGGGGTATATTTGGGCTTGAAAGCGAGTGCTCTGTTGAAATCGGCGATCGCCTCCCAAGCATCTCCTTGATCTAACAGCGAAAGTCCTCGAAAATAATAAGCTTGAGCATCTTGCGGATTGGCGGTGGATACCGGGCCGCTGGTTGCGGGAGTATTGTCTACTTTCAACTCAGATTTGTTGATTCCCGCCGCCACCAGCTTCGCGATAAATGTATTGATGGGAACTGCTGCGTTAAATCCGGTTTTAATCGGGGCGACTTCGCCGGAACTCGTTTGCGCGAAACCGAATTCCCCTTGTCCGTGTAAACCGATGACTCGGCCTTCGGAGTCAAAAACTGGGCCGCCACTCATGCCACTCCAAGTTACGGCCTGATACCGCAAAGTGTAACCTTGCGGGCGGTTGCGTGGGCGGCTGGTAACGAGTCCAGGAGAGAGTTCGGGTTCTCGTTCGGCGCCGAAAAGTCCGCCCGTAGCGGGATAGCCGTAAACGAAGATTTGAGTGCCGATGACGGCTTGATCGGAATCGGCGATCGTCGCGACTGGATATTCTTCGGGGCTTTCAAATTTGACTACGGCTAAATCCGGGTCTTTTTCGGCGGTTTGCAAACGGGTGACGGAGGTTGCTTGATAGTTTTTTCCTTTAGACGTGCGAACGGTGTATTTCACGTCTGCTTTTTCTACGACGTGGTTGACTGTTAACACTGTGTAAGTTTTGCCTGTTTTGGCAATAATTACCCCAGAACCGTCTCCGAGGGAACTGTTAATTTGTACTGTCAGCGGCCCAGCAATGCTGGCTACTTCTTGGGGGGTTTTGGCGATCGCACTTTGGCTGATGACTATGGTTAAGGCTGCGGTAGTTCCTGCTAGCAGGGTGGTTAAGGTGTCGTAACGAGAAAAATTTACGTTCATGGTAGTTGCTGATTATATTAATTACCCTAGTTGGAAATTCAAACATCAAAATGAATAGCTTCATTTTGATGTTTGAACTCTTAAGTGCTAAGTTTATTGCAACTGTTTGATTCTGTTGAGCGCGTCTTGATAGGCGCTGGTTCTGCCGCCTTGCTTGTAAAGTTCTGCTGCTTTTTGAAAGTCGGCAATTGCTTGGGGTTGGTCTTTGTTGTCCAGGTAAGCTAAAGCTCGGTTGTAGTAAGCGTCGGCAAAACCGGGATTGGCTTCGAGCGCCCGCGTGTATGCTTGAATAGCAGTGGAACCGCGTGTGGGTTCGGTTTGAGGCAAGCCGGCGGTGATCAAAGTGCGGGCATTACCGATATTAAAATACAATTCAGGGGTATATTTGGGCTTGAAAGCGAGTGCTCTGTTGAAATCGGCGATCGCCTCCCAAGCATCTCCTTGATCTAACAGCGAAAGTCCTCGAAAATAATAAGCTTGAGCATCTTGCGGATTGGCGGTGGATACCGGGCCGCTGGTTGCGGGAGTATTGTCTACTTTCAACTCAGATTTGTTGATTCCCGCCGCCACCAGCTTCGCGATAAATGTATTGATGGGAACTGCTGCGTTAAATCCGGTTTTAATCGGGGCGACTTCGCCGGAACTCGTTTGCGCGAAACCAAATTCCCCTTGTCCGTGTAAACCGATGACTCGGCCTTCGGAGTCAAAAACTGGGCCGCCACTCATGCCACTCCAAGTTACGGCCTGATACCGCAAAGTGTAACCTTCCGGGCGGTTGCGTGGGCGGCTGGTAACGAGTCCAGGAGAGAGTTCGGGTTCTCGTTCGGCGCCGAAAAGTCCGCCCGTAGCGGGATAGCCGTAAACGAAGATTTGAGTGCCGATGACGGCTTGATCGGAATCGGCGATCGTCGCGATTGGATATTCTTCGGGGCTTTCAAATTTGACTACGGCTAAATCCGGGTCTTTTTCGGCGGTTTGCAAACGGGTGACGGAGGTTGCTTGATAGTTTTTTCCTTTAGACGTGCGAACGGTGTATTTCACGTCTGCTTTTTCTACGACGTGGTTGACTGTTAACACTGTGTAAGTTTTGCCTGTTTTGGCAATAATTACCCCAGAACCGTCTCCGAGGGAACTGTTAATTTGTACTGTCAGCGGCCCAGCAATGCTGGCAACTTCTTGGGGAGTTTTGGCGATCGCGGGCTGGCTGATGACTATGGTTAAGGCTGCGGTAGTTCCTGCTAGCAGGGTGGTTAAGGTGTCGTAACGAGAAAAATTTATATTCATGGCGATTGCTAATTTGTAGCTGGGTAGCGGGATTTGGGGGAGAAAGGGCGATCGGCAGTTGGTGCTATTTTCTGTTTAGTTTTATTACTGATTTGACGCAAAGGATCTCGGCTTTGTTCTTTAGTGATAATTTTACTCGCTTTTTTGTTCCGCGATTCGCTATTTCCATGTAGGGTGAGTACGCCACACCTTACTTAATCTCAACGTAGGCTGCCCAACTTACTTATTAAAACTTAAAAATACCTGACTCGAACTCGGTGGTTAGTTCTTCCTTAGTCATGGTTCCCCGTGCGACTCCCATGACTAAATCATATACTCCATCGTCCGTCATTCGATTTTAGATTTTAGATTTTGGATTGACCCCACGGATAAATTTGGGGGCTTGAGGATTTTAGATTTTAGATTTTGGATTGATTCCACGGATAAATCACGTGGCGTGTACCACCTTTGAAATTCGCTTGTCAAATTCAGAGTGCAACCATTTAAACGCAAAAAGGTATCTGTCACCGCAAAAGCCGATCGCTTGTTACCGTCAATAAACGGATGATTCATCGCTATGTGATAGAGATAAGCAGCAGCTTGTTCGGCAATTGTCGGATGCAACAATTGACCGCCAAAAGTTGCTTGCGGTTGAGCCAAAGCCGACTCTAACAAGCCTTCATCTCTGAGGCCGGGAGTGCCACCAAATCTTTCTATCTGTCTGGCGTGGATATTGACAACCATACTTTTGCTGACAAAATTAGGAGTTGGCAAGGCGACGATAAACCTCCTTTCTTTCGCGTTCTGAATCTAGATATGCCTGCCATGCTTTGGCTTCTAGTTTTTGTTGTTCTTCTTCTTCAGTCTTTAAGGAACGGACAAATTCAAGCACTTTCAGCAGCAAGGGTTCTGGCACTTGGTCGAGTTCTTGAAGAAGTTGGTCTTTTGCGGTCATGTTTCTTTCCTCCTAATGATCGTACAACTATTTTACAACCTCGCTTGTGCCCATTCAACGATCGCCTCAGTCAATCCATCTAAGGTATATTCCTTAGCTTCCACATCTAACTTACCCAATAATTTCTGACAACTTTTGGAAGTTTCCGGCCCGATCGAAGCGATGCAAACATTTGTTAGCCAATCCTGATATCGGGACAATTCCGGGCTTTGTTCTATGAGATTGCAAAAGTTATGCACAGTTTTTGAACTGGCAAAAGTTATGATATTTATAGCTTGATTTTGGAGTGCGGATAGGGCGATCGGATCGATTGTTTCGGGACAGCAAGATTGGTAAGCTGGCACTTCTATTACTTGCGCTCCTTTGGCGGTAAATTCTTTAACTAAAACTTCTCTGCCGCCGCTTTCTACTCTGGGAAATAGGATTTTGCAGTTTGTAGGGGCGGTGCCCCCGTGCCCGCCCTGCCAGGGGAAGTTCTCGACTAGGGAATCGGCGACAAAGTTGGGGGGAATAAAGTCTGGTTGTAAAGAGTGCGATCGCAAACTTTCGGCTGTTTTTTTCCCGACAACTGCTATTTTAATACCAAACAAACTCCGCGCGTCTTTGCCTTTTGCTTGTAATCGTTGAAAAAAGCAGTCTACAGCGTTGTGGGAAGTGAGAATTAACCAGTGAAAGGTTGACAATTGTGCGATCGCACTGTCTAATGGTTCCCAACTCGAAGGTGGCCCAATTACCAAGGCGGGCATTTCGATCACGCGGGCTCCTTGTTGCTGGAGTCGATCGCTAAATTCAGCCGACTGAGAAACCGATCGCGTGACTAAAATGGTTTTTCCTGCTAGCGGCAATTTGCTGTTGTTAGCGGTGACTGGTGTATCGATCATATTTGTGCTTTCTGGCTGGATTAAATATTCGCGCAATCTGACTACTTCCCCAATTACGATCACGCAAGGCGATAGAGATTGACCTGCTGTTTGCTGTACAATGTTGGAGAGAGTGCCGAGCCAAATTTGCTGTTCGGGGCGGCCGCAATCTCGGATAATGGCGATCGGAGTTTCGGTCGATCGTCCGTGCTTTTGCAATTGCCAAATTATCTCGCTTAAATTTCGCCCTCCCATCAATATTACCAAAGTTTCTATCTGCACTAATGCTTCCCATTCCAGATCATCCGGTTCGTGGGCGCTCATCACTGCAAAACAGCGACTCATTACCGGATCTGTGAGGGGAATTCCTGCTAGTAAAGGTGCGGCTAGGGCGGAGGAAATTCCGGGTATTACTTCAAATTCGCAGCCCGCTGTGATTAATGCTTGAATTTCCGAACTGGAACGACCAAAAATAAACGGATCGCCGCTTTTGAGCCGCACGATTTGTTTTCCGAGGTGGCAATTTTCTACCAGCAAACGGTTGATTTCTTGCTGCTGGGTGGACGGTTTGCCGCCACGTTTCCCGACTTCGATTTTTCGACAAGTTGCTGGGATTAATTCGAGTTGCGGGATGTCGATGAGAGCATCGTAGATTAAGACTTCGGCTTGGGAGAGCAGTTTGTGCGATCGCACTGTCATCAAGTTACAATCTCCGGGCCCCGCACCGACTAGATAAACTTTCCCTTTTTGGTTTTTCATAAGTCCTCCTCAATAGTATAATTTAAGGAAGAAGGAAGAAGGAAGAAGGAAGAAGGAAGAATGAGCAATTATGAAATAACAAATAACCAATGCCCAATGCCCGATGCCCAATCCCCAACGCCCATTCCTTAACCAGACATCCTATATTTATGCAGATTATCATCATCACGGCCGCCGATGCAAATTACTTTGAATTGGTGCGAGGCACTATTCTATCGGTGCGGGAAAAACCAGAGGGTGAAAATGTGGCGATCGGCTTTTTCGATCTCGGCTGTACTCCCGAACAGTTGCAGTGGCTGGAAACACAAGTTAATATCATTCAAAAGCCAGATTGGGACTTTGACTTTCCTGGTAAAAATGAAGCCCCTCACTATCTCAAAGGACTTTTAGCGCGTCCGTTTCTCCGTCGATATTTTCCCAATTTTGACATCTACCTTTGGATAGATGCCGATGCTTGGGTGCAAGATTGGCAAGCTGTTGAACTGTTAGTTAAAGGCGCGGCTAAACGCGGTTTAGCAGTTGTTGCAGAACTCGACCGGGGTTATTATTTAGCTTACGGCAAACTGCCTTGGTACTGGCAATTTGTTTACCGGGATTATCAGACCGCTTTTGGCGAAGAAGTAGCCCAACAGTTGCACAGCTATCCAACCATAAATGCAGGTATTTTCGCGCTGCAAAAAGACGCCCCCCATTGGGAAATTTGGGCAGAATATCTGGAGCAAGGATTGCAGCGGCACGTTTCTTTAATGACCGACCAAATAGCTTTAAATAGGTTAGTTTACGGCACTGAAATGTTTGACAAAACAGAGATGCTGCCAACTCGGTGCAACTGGAGCTGCAACTTTGGTTTGCCCGTTTGGGACAAGCACCAAGCCTGTTTTGTGGAGCCGTATTTGCCACAGGAGGCGATCGGCATTCTGCACATGACTGGTCACAAACACGACTTGGTAAACTTAGCAACAACGGACGGAAATCAAATAGAAATTAGTCTCCGTTACCAACCGAAAAAAAAGCCCAACTCTCCTAATTTAATACCAAAAAAAATGACATTACCGCCGTTATCTGAAATTACAAATAATACTTTGCCGCCCGCCGGAGATTATGTCTCGCCCGGATTGAAAGTTGTTCTCCCAGATGCGTACTTTCCCAACATGATTATTGGGGATACTCAGACTTGTCCGTGGCCTTATTTGCGCCGGGAAATCAAGCACAATTGGTATGTCGATCGCCGTGCTAATTCAGTCGGATTTCTCAGCCGCGACGAAGCACACATACTTTACAATACTGCTCTGCAATTCAAAGGTAAAAAAGCCTTAGAAATAGGCTGCTGGCTAGGGTGGTCTGCCTGTCACTTAGCCCTAGCAGGAGTTGAGTTAGATGTCGTCGATCCGCTATTAGAAAGAGAGGACATTAGACAAAGCGTAATAGACTCAATTCAAGGTGCTCTAAATGCGTCGGGCGTGCAAACATCAGTCGAGCTAATACCGGGCTACAGCCCCCAAAGAGTAGAAGAATTTTCCGCTCAATTTAACCGCAAATGGTCGTTAATTTTTATTGACGGAGAACACGGAGGTGATGGGCCATTAAATGACGCAATTGTTTGCGAACAATTGGCTGAGGAAGATGCAATAATTTTATTTCACGATTTAACCGCTCCAGATGTTGCTAAAGGTTTAGATTACTTGAAAAAAAGGGGATGGAATACTGTAATTTATCAAACCATGCAAATTATGGGTGCTGCTTGGCGGGGCAATGTCGAGCCAGTAAAACATCAACCCGACCCCAAGATTTCCTGGCAGTTGCCAGCACATTTGCACGGTTACAATATTAGCAGTTTAGAGGCAATTAATTCTCAAACAGCCAGCCAAACAAATCAAAACCAACAGTCATCTTATACAAGAGATTTTTACCAATTAATCGGAGAAGGAACTCGTAGTTCTGCTAGAGAAATTATTCCCCTACTGTTAGACTTGCTGCAACCAATTTTACCTAAAAGTGTGGTGGATGTGGGCTGCGGTACGGGAAGCTGGTTAGCGGCGTTTCAGAAGTTGGGAATTGCTGATTGTTTGGGAATAGATGGCGATTATGTCGATCGCACTATTTTACAAATTCCTTTAAATCAGTTCCAATCCGCCGATTTAAAGCAACCGCTGCAAATAAACAGAAAATTTGACTTAGCAATTTCTCTGGAAGTTGCCGAACATTTGCCGGCTACCTGTGCCGAAAATTTTGTTAATTCTCTCACTCAACTAGCACCGGTGATTCTGTTTTCTGCCGCGATACCATTTCAAGGAGGCGTCGAACACGTTAACGAACAGTGGCCCGAATATTGGGTTTATTACTTTCAGAAAAAGGGCTATGCAGTTATTGACTGCTTGAGAAA
The DNA here is from genome assembly GCF_036705085.1 of Microcoleus sp. B6-A1. Taxonomy (NCBI): domain Bacteria; kingdom Bacillati; phylum Cyanobacteriota; class Cyanophyceae; order Oscillatoriales; family Microcoleaceae; genus Microcoleus; species Microcoleus sp. B6-A1. The sequence goes on along the minus strand of NZ_JAUBTU010000035.1, from coordinate 29,708 downwards.
AAAAATATGGAACAATGAAAAAGTCGAGCCTTGGTACGCTCAGAATATCTTGATTTTTGTTAAACAAGAGCACTTGTCGGGATATCCGAGGTTAGTAAATGAATATCAAAATACCGATCTGAATCAATTAGCCATCGTCCATCCCAAGATTTATTTTTATAGCTTGCAAGCTGCTCGAAATTCCGCCCAAAAATTACAGTCAGAAAACGTCCAAAAAGTGGCAGCACCCCACTTGGAAGATCGGCCTTTAATATCTGTGATTATTCCCTGCTACAATCAATCTCATTTTTTGTCGCAAGCAGTAACTAGCGTTATCAATCAAACTTACAAAAATTGGGAAATTATCATTGTCAATGACGGCAGTTTAGATAGTACCAGTACAGTAGCAAAAAATGCGATCGCAGCAAATCCCCAGCATCAAATTAGGCTAATAGAACAAACTAATCAAGGGATATCAATGGCGAGAAATACTGGCATATCGGCAGCAAACGGCGAATACATACTGCCCTTAGATGCCGATGATATCTTAGCTCCAAATGCCTTAATTTGTCTTTTAGAAATATGTCTAAAATCAAAAGTACCTTGCATAGCATTTGGTTCTTATCAACTTTTTGGCACTGAAAATCGCACCGTACCCAGTTATGATTTATATTCACCAAAAAATATCAAACAATCTAATATGATTTGCACGTCTTCATTGTATCACAAATCAGTTTGGAATTTGGTCAACGGTTACAAAGCAGAGATGAAAGAAGGTTATGAGGATTGGGAATTTTGGGTTAATTGTCACAAACATAGCATTCCTTTTTTGGGAACGAGAGAAATAGTTCTTAATTATCGTCGCGTTCATGGTACTAGGAATGAAACTGCTCAAAGTTACCATCATAAATTGGTCGCACAAATTGTTTCTTACAATCCAGAACTATACGATATTGAAAGTGTAAAAAGTGCTAACAAACTATTGGAATCAATCGCAAATTAATCTTTTTTATAAGGACTAAAGTCTTTACTACGAAAAATTTGCCGAAAGTTTGTAGTCAGGACTTTAGTGTTATCTACATATCGGCAATCACATCCAAAAAACGCTTAACCTGTTTTTCCCAAGTCCAATCCAGCATAAACTTAGCCGCAGCTAAACCGCGAGTTTTTGCTTGTTCCAGATTAGTATAAACTTGCTCCAAAGCCTCGACAACTTCTGCCACATCAGACTCTCCCCAACCTTCTACACCGGAAAAAGGAGGAGTTAGTTTAACTCGTCCTTGACTCCATAAAGGATAGCAAATGTGGCTGTAAATCAAGTCTAAATGACCAGTATTTGCTGATAGAATAGTCGGAATTCCGCAGGCCATACTTTCCATCGCGACTAAATTAGTGCCACCTTCGCAGCGGTTAGTGAAAACAGCGCAGTCGGCTTCTCGCAAAATTTGTCCAGCGAGGTGATTGGGAATTAAGCCGATGTCGATAAAAGAGTCAATCGGCAAACCGTTAGCCACTAACCATTGGGAAATTCCTAAACTTCCGTCGCGGTTGATATTGGGAAGTCCCGCAACGTTGCCGGTTTGTTCGATTCCTAGCATATACTGAGGCCAGAAGTTGTGCCATGTTGTTAGTAACAAAGCCTCTGGATGTTTGGCGCGAAATCGTTTGAAAGCGGCAATTACAATATCTTGACCTTTGCGATATTCCAGTTTGCCACCGGAGAAAATGACGAAGCGATCGCCAAATAGATTAGATTTGGGTGCAGGATGGAAAATTGTTGGGTCAATTCCTTGATGTACCATCGCCACATTAGTCAAGCCACAGCTTCTCAAAACATCCGCATTCCAGTTGGAACCTGCGACAATCGCGCTATATTTTTTGGCTGTTTCTAGTGCTTCTGCTGTGATTCGTGTGTCTTCAAAAAATATGACTCCTATTTGACAAGCGCTGGTAATTTGATTGTCAACTCCAGAGGATGCTAAATTATTCCCCAAAGCGTAAAGTACGGGAAAATTACAACTGATTTGTTTGTCGGAATTTGCTGCTACTAATTCCTGAAAAGCTTTTTGCTTTTCAATTACAGGTAACAACAGCGATTTATGCAGCGGATTCATCGATTCTGAGGTGATTGAGGGCGGTGTTAAAAGTGCAACTTCCCAGGCATGATTTTGCCGCAGTTGTAGTGTTAAATTCAGGGCGTAAATTCCCCAACCGCTGGTGATGCTGAGGGGCCAACTAATGCCGATTCCGGTAATTTGTGGGGGAGTTTCTGGGGGTTGGATTTGAGGCGGAGTTTCTGGGGGTTGAAGCCGAGGCGGAGCCTCTGGATTGGCGTTACCAGGCTGAGTCTGGGAACGAGTAGATTGTAGGGGCGGTGCCCCCGTGCCCGCCCTCTCTAGCAAGGCTGCTTTTATGCGATCGCAAACTCCATCCCAATCACCAGCTTTTTGCTGCCTAAACAACCGCGCAGTGGGATACCAAGGGCTATCTTCGCGTTCCAACATCCAGCGCCAATCGGGAACAAAAGACAGCAAAATCCAGACGGGTTTGCCCAAAGCACCGGCCAAGTGCGCGACAGAAGTATCTACACAAATTACTAAATCGAGTTGCGAAATAATTGCTGCTGTGTCGGCAAAATCGACGCAATGTTCGCTCAAATCTTCAATTTGGTGTTGCTTTAATAAAGTGCGTGAAGCGCAGCTATCCTGTAAGGAACCGCCCCCTGACAAATCTTTCTGAAGACTGTAAAAACTCACTCCCGGAACATCTACAAATTTCACAAAATCGCTCAATTTACACGATCGCCGATGATTGTTGCGGTGCAGCGGCCCGCCCGCCCACACAATACCTACTTTTAGTTTATTGTTCGGCTCTAGGGAAAATTTAAAATCCTGTGGCGGAGCTAAATAAGGAATATTCGCCGGTATATTTTCCAAAGTCGTTCCCAGAATTCTGGGCAAACTTAGCAGCGGGGCTTGCACTTGAAAATCTATCAAATCGCTCGGCCTGACTCCTACTCGATCGACTCCTGCAATTCCTTCAAATAAACGCTTCAGCAAGACATGACAAGCCACAATAACTTTGCCGCCTTTTTGCTTAACTAAAGGCGCGTAGCGGATAAACTGTATCGTATCGCCAAAACCTTGTTCAGGGTGCAATAAAATTGTTTTTCCCTGCAAATCAGAGCCGTCCCAAAGTGGTTTCTCAAAAGAGCGCCGATCCAATTGTTGAGTTTGCCAGCGCGATTCGTACTCCGCAAAACCACGCTCAAAATTTCCAGTTAAGAGCAAAGCTAAGGCTAGTCTCAAGCGCCAATTTGGCGAGTTGGGACGTAGTTGAATTGCTTTATTATAAAAGTCGATCGCCTCTGCGACTTGTCCCTGTTCTTCGAGGGCGGAACCCAAGTATAAGTTAGTTTCGCTCAGGTTGGGATTGGTTTGTAGCGCTTGTTTGTAGTGCGAAATTGCCTCGGTTATTTGCCCGTTTTCCTGTTTGAGACAACCTAAACAACTGTGGGCTTCTGCGTGGTTGGGTGAGGCAGCAATTACTTGTTCGTAGCGATCGGCTGCCTCTGCTTTTTTACCTTGTTTTTGTAAAGCATTTGCTATGTGAAATTGTACCTGTGCGGGCGATAAAGAAAATCGAGGCGAAGCTTCGGTATCTCCGTTACCAGGCACAGCCTGGAAACGAGTAGATTGTAGGGGCGGTGCCCCCGTGCCCGTCCTCTCTAGCAAGGCTGTTTTTACGAGATCGCAAACTCCCTCCCAATCGCCCGGTTTTTGCTGCCGAAACAGCCGCGCCGTCGGATACCAAGGGCTATCCTCGCGTTCCAACATCCACCGCCAATCCGGCATAAAACACAGCAAAATCCATACGGGTTTACCCAAAGCACCAGCTAAGTGCGCGACAGCAGTATCAACAGAAATTACTAAATCTAGTTGCGATATCACCGCCGCCGTATCGGCAAAATCGTTCAAATTGTCGCTCAAATCTATCACAGGAATTTGAGTTAATAAACTACGATATTCAGGCGATAAGTCTTTCTGAAGACTGTAAAAACTTACACCGGGAATATCTAACAATGTCAGGAAATAGCTTAAATCGCTCGATCGCTGAAAATCCTTCAAATGTTCCGAACTTCCCGCCCACACAATCCCAACTTTGAAATTGCGATCCAAATTTAGGGAAAATTGCCAATTCGGCGGCGCAACTAAATAAGGAACATTTGCCGGTATATTTTCTAAATTTGTTCCGAGAATATACGGCAAACTCATCAGCGGTGCTTGCAGTTGGAAATCCGGCAATTCATCCATCCGACTCACCACTTGTTCAATCCCAGGAATCTGCTTAAATAAACGCTTCAGTTCTGGATAGCAAGAAATGATTACTTTGCCGCCTTTTTGCTGCACAATTGCCGCGTATCGCACAAATTGAATAGTATCGCCCAAACCTTGTTCGGATCGGAGCAAAATAGTTTGTCCGTTCAAATCAGAACCATCCCAAACTGGTTGGTCAAAATTCAACCGTGGTAATTTTTTCGCCTGTTCTGTTTGCCAGCGCCACTCGTACTCTGCTAAACCGCGTGGCAAGTCCCCACTCAACAGCAAGACTAAGCTTAAATTGAAGTGAGCTTTAACACAATTTGCATCAATTTCGAGAGCTTTAGTGTAACAAAAAATTGCTCGATTCACCTCTCCTAATTGTTCAACAGCACTGCCTAAGTTAGTAATAGCTTCTATATAATTAGGGTTCAAAGATATGGCTCGTTCCAAGCTAGAAATTGCCTGTTCTATTTTTCCCGCCCCCAAGCATAACGTTCCCAGGTGATAGTGTCCTGTAGCATTGTGCGGTTCTGCTTCAATTGCACGCTCGTAAAGGCGTTCAGCCTCGGCTAGCTGAGATTGTTTTTGCATCGCCGCACCCAAATTTACCAGGGCTGGCGCATAATTGGAATTGACAGAAAGTGCTTGATGAAAACAGGCGATCGCAGTTGGCAACTCGCCCTGCTGCTGGAGTATCGCGCCGAGATTGTTGAGAGCTTTGACGTAAACCGGATTCAGGGCGATCGCCTTTTGAAAGCAAGAGATAGCAGCCATTATATTGCCTTGATCTTGCAGCAAAATACCCAAGTTATTGTGGGATTGAGCGCAGTTGGGATCAATCTCGGTCGCGCGCTGATAATAGGCGGTCGCTTCGGATAAATTGCCTGTTTGGTGCAGCGTCACTGCCAAATTAGTGGTAGCCTCTATCGAATTGGGCTGCAAAACTAAAGCATTTTTAAAATAAGCGATCGCATCGGTCAATCTTCCTTGCGACTTGAGAATATTCCCCTGATTGAACTGTTTTTGATATAATTGAATATTGGTCGGAGTTTCTATTGGCGGTAGAGCTTCTTGATGCTGACAAATTCTTTCTCTGAGCGCCAAACTAGCTCGTTCTAAAACTCCTTCCCAATCTCCCGCTGTTGACTGGCGAAACAGCCGCGCCGTGGGATACCAAGGACTATCCTCGCGATGCAACATCCACCGCCAATCCGGCACAAAACAGAGCAAAATCCACACGGGTTTGCCCAAAGCACCAGCCAAGTGCGCCACAGCAGTATCTACAGAAATCACTAAATCCAGAGCCGAGATTGCCGCCGCAGTATCCGCAAAGTCGTGCAAATAAGAGCTTAAATCTGTTACTGCCATTTGCTCTAACAAAGCGCGATCGTCTGCTGTCATTTCCTGTTGCAAAATGTAAAATTCTGCTCCGGGAATATCTAACAGTTTTGTCAACAAATTCAGGGGTAACGATCGCACCTTATTTTGGGAATTTTTAGGATTTCCAGACCACACAATCCCTACTTTCAAATTAGTATTTGAATGGAGAGAAAATTCCCAACCGGGCGGGGGAGCTAAATAAGGAACTTTGGCGGGTATAGTTTCTAAAGTTGTTCCCAAAAGGTGCGGCAAACTCATTAGATGCGCGCGAACTTGAAAATCTCGCGCATCCTCTGGATTAACTATTAACCCATCGATTCCCGAAACTTGTGCAAACAAGCGCAGCAACTGCGGCAAACACCAAACAATTACCCTACCGCCTTTCTGCTTGACTAAATCTGCGTAGCGGATAAACTGAATTGCATCGCCTAAACCCTGTTCCGGGCAAAGCAAAATAGTTTTTCCTTGCAAATCTTTGCCGTCCCAAACCGGCTGTTGAAAACTGTAGTCCGGGTACTCTTTTTGTGGAACCAGCAGTCGCCATTCGTACTCGGAAAAACCGCGCTGAAAATCTCCCGCCAGCAGCAAAGCTAAACCTAAATTTAGGTGAGATTCGGGGCTAGCGACATTGAATTTAACTGCTTGGCTGTAGTAGGTGAGAGCATCCGCAAATTGTCCGCGATCGTGCAAAGCACTTGCCAAACTGTAGAGGGGATTGATATAACCGGGTTTGAGTTCGATCGCCCGACGGTAACAATCGATCGCCTCTGCCATTTTTCCCGCTTCCTCAAAAGCTTTGCCGAGATTGTTCAAAGCTTCTGGAAAGTCGGGTTTCAGGCTCAAAGCTTGCTGATAGCAGGCGATCGCATCTTCAATTTTGCCCTGTTTGTGCAGGACAATTCCCAGATTGCAGTGAGCCTGTACACTGGCTGGCAATTTCTGAATCGCCTGCTGGCAAAAAGCTAGAGCCTCATCTAACTTATCTTGGTTTGACAGCCAACTCCCCAAAGCGAGATCAGTTTCTGCCAAAGCCGGTTGCAACGCCAAAGCTCGATCGTAGTATGCGATCGCATCTGCAACTCGGCCCTGTCGGATCGAGGCGTATGCTAAATGCTGCAAAGCCTCCACATCATTGGGAGCGATCGCGATCGCCCGTTCGTAATTCGCGATCGCGCGTTCGTAATTCGCGCCCGCTTCCTCCCCTTGTTCCTCCAAAGCAATTCCCAAATTCAAATAAGCCACCGCGCAATTAGGATTGACTTGAATCGCTTGCTCATAGCAGCTTATAGCCTCCGCCACATTCCCCTGTTCTTCCCGCAACAGGCCCAAATTAATCAGCGCTTCCGCGCAATTCGGGTTCAAAGACAGCGCCCGCTGATATTCTGCGATCGCCTCTTCAGTCTCCCCTGCTTCCGCCAGCGCGCTGCCCAAATTGCTCGCAGTTTCCGCCAAATTCCGGTCGATTGCTAGGGCTTGTCGGTAGTGCGCGATCGCCTCTGTTAGCTGGCCGGTTTGCTGTTTGACAACGCCTAAATTGCTGTGCGCGGCTGCGTAATTAGGATCGATCGCGATCGCCCGCTCATAACATTCGATCGCACCACCAAAATCCGCTTGCTGCTGCAAATCCACGCCCCGCCGAAACTCTGCATCCGCCGAATCCGACGGCACAAATGCAGCAGCAACCGCGCCTAGAGCTTCCGCAACCCGATCGAAAACGTCCTCCCAGTCGCCCCGCTGATGCTGGCGAAACAGCCTTGCGCTTGGATACCAAGGACTATCTTCACGCTCCAACAGCCACCGCCAATCCGGCGAAAACGCCAGCAAAATCCACACCGACTTGCCCAAAGCGCCCGCCAAATGGGCGACAGCGGTATCGACACTAATGACTAAATCCAGTTTGGCGATCGCAGCCGCAGTATCGGCCAAATCGCCAAAATACGGGCTCAAATCTACGATCGAGGTTTGATTCAACAGCGCGCGATCGGCCTCAGAAACCTCTTTCTGCAAGCTGTAAAAACTTACCCCCGAAACGTCCAAAAGCGGCAGAAACTGACTCAAACTGCACGAACGCTGCTTGTTTTTGCGGTGTTTGGGATTCCCCGCCCAGACAATGCCAACTTTCAAAGTGCGATCGGGCAAAAGTCCAAATTCAGCACCCGCTGGCGGAGATAAATAAGCAGTATTTGCCGGTATTGTTTCCAGATTTGTACCAAGAATATAGGGCAAACTCAACATCGGCGCTTGCACATCAAATTCCGGCAGTGGCTCCCCTTTAACTATTAGCAAATCAATGCCCTCAACCGTTGCAAATAAACGGTGCAATTGCGGGTAACAGCCAACAATAACCCTACCGCCTTTATTTTTGACGATCGCAGCGTAGCGAATAAACTGAAGCGAATCACCTAAACCTTGTTCGGCGTGCAGCAAAATAGTCTTTCCCACCAAATCAGAACCGTCCCATAGCGGCCGATATTCTCTCGCCGAAACAGTATTTTCCGCTCCCGCCAAAAAACAGGAATGACCAGTGTGAAATTCTTTAATTTGCCAGCGCCACTCGTATTCAGCGAGACCATTTTCCAAATCTCCCACCAACAGCAAAGCCAAGGATAAATTCAGGTGAGCGCTAGCGTGATTTGGACTTAAATGAATCGCTCGTCTGTAGCAGGATATTGCATTTTCTACCGCGCCTTTTTCCAGAAACGTCCTGCCTAAATTGTTGATAGCTTCCACAAAATCCGGCAGCAATTCTAGAGCTTTGTGATAATAGTCCAGCGCATCTTCTAAATTGCCCTGTTCTTGCAACACTGTTGCGAGATTGTTGTAAGCTTCCCAGCTATGCGGATGAATTTCCAGCGCTCGCCGGTACAGCTCGATCGCCCTGAAAAGTTCGCCTTTTTCTTGCAGCGCCACGGCTAAATTAATTAACGCAGGTACGAAATCCGGTTGAGCTACAAGAGCTTGCTCGTAATGTGTGATCGCCTCTTCCACTTGACCTTGTTCCTCAAAAATCTTTGCCAAGTTGTAAGCTGTTTGAGGAATATTTGGAGCGATGGCTAAAGCTTCTCGGTAGTGCGGGATAGCGGCCTCCAATTCGCCCTTTTCTTGCTTGAGAAAACCAAAATTAATCCGCGCTTGAACGCAATTTGGCTCAAGAGATATAATCTGTTCGTAAAGGGCGATCGCCTCTTCCCGATCTCCTGTTTCCATCAAATGTTCTGCTTGCCGCAATAAATCCTCTAAAACAACCGGGTTATCGCCACCCGTTGCGATCGCAATCGATGTCTCAATCCCCTGCGATTGCTTAGCTGCGGAGCCTTCTGCTAACCCTTCACTCGCAATCACAAATATTTGTTTACTCTCTTGAAGCACGCTTGCATCTGTCATTGTGAGAGCCACATAATCGAGGGAAGCCGTATGATTAGCAGTCAGGGCGAGTGAAACGAAGTCAAGCGAATCTTTGGCAGAATCCTCGGAATAACTAACAGTATTGGCGATCGCAAAATAACTCAAAGCCGCCTGTACTTCTTCAAACAATTCTTGCCAACTTTCCGGCTGACTTTGGCGGAAAAGCCTCGCAGTTGGATACCAAGGATTGTCTTCGCGATCCAGCAGCCAGCGCCAGTCAGGAGCAAAAGAAAGCAGCACCCAAACCGGTTTTCCTAAAGCACCGGCTAAGTGCGCCACAGCCGTATCGACACTAATGACTAAATCCAGTTGAGATATAGCCGAAGCGGTATCAGCAAAGTCGTTCAAATGCGGAGTTAAATCCGGCACTAAGTGTTGGTGCAACAAAGTGCGATCGCTCTCGGACAAGTTTTTTTGTAAACTATAAAAAGCAATTCCCGGAACATCCAAAAATCGAATAAAATCGCTCAAGCTGCAAGAACGCTGATTGTCTTTCCGGCGCTTCGGACTTCCCGCCCAAACAATCCCTACCTTCAACTTGGCATCAGAAGAAAGCGCAAATTTGCACTCAGCAGGCGGATATAAATAAGGAACATTTGCCGGTATTGTTTCCAGAGTTGTCCCGACAATTCGCGGCAAACTCATCAGCGGCGCGTGAACATCAAATTCTGGCAAACCTTCAAGACTAACTGATAAATATTCAATACCAGCAACTGTCGCAAACAACCGCATCAGTTCTGGATAGCAAGCCACCATAACTTTAGCGCCTCGGCTGCGAAGAATCGGCGCGTAGCGAATAAACTGAATAGAATCGCCGAAGCCTTGCTCGACGAGCAGTAAAATAGTTTTCCCCTGCAAATCCGAACCATCCCAAACCGGCTGTTTAAATTGCCTCGGTTGTAGTTGCGGAGTGCGCCACCGCCACTCATATTCAGCAAAACCGCGCTGAAAATCTCCGAACAATAGCAAAGTTAAACTTAATTCCAGGTGTGCGATGGCGTTGTCTGGCTGCAATTCCAAGGCTCGACTGTGACAAGAAAAAGCCTCTTGAAACTCTCCTAAATCGACCAAAGCGTGTCCGAGATTGTTAATAGCCTCCACGAAGTCTGGCTTTAAGTTTAATGCTTGTCGGTAGTGGGATATTGCGGCTTTTACATTGCCTTGTTCGTGGAAAAATGCTCCTACATTGTTGTGAGCTTCGGGATTGTCGGGGTCTAGTTTTACCGCTTGCTGGTAGCAATTGAAAGCTTCGGCTAATTTACCTTGCTGCTGCAAAACTGTTCCCAATCCCATCAGGGAATATGTCAAATTTGGATTGATTTTTAAAGCGTGCTGGTAACAGGCGATTGCCTCATTTAATTGATTTTTTTGTTTAAATAAATGTCCTAAGTTGTGCGCTGTTTCGTGCAGGTTGGGGTCGAGTTGCAGCGCTGTTTGGTAATATAAAATAGCCGACTCTATTTCGCCTAATTGCTGTTTTGCCCAGCCCAAGTTATTGTAAGTGAGTGCGGAATTTGGCTGGATTTTGATTACTTGTTCGTAACTGGCGATCGCCCTTTGATATTCGCCTACATCCAGCAAAAGATTAGCCTTATTTAAATGTGCTTCTACAAAATTGGGGTTTTGGGCGATCGCCTGTTCGTAAAAGTCGATCGCCTCTGCAATCTTTCCCTGCTGTCTCGCCGCTATTCCCAACAAACACAGCACGTTTGCTGATTCCGGCTGCACTTCTAATATCTGCAGATACAACTTCTCAGCTTCTAACAAACGTCCCGCTTGGTGATGTTCCCAAGCTAATTTCAAAGAGTCTTCGGCACCCAGTTTGCAGGCAGATTTCCGCGATTTTTTTTGAGAAGCCATAGTTGTCTTAGTTGTTTGGGAGTTCGCTAACTTGTAATTGCCAACTTCTTCTAATTTGTTAACTATTCCTTCCTTTTTCCTTCTTCCCCCTTCCCCCTTCCCCCTTCCCCCTTCCTTCTTCCCCCTTCCGACTTCCATCGGACTGACATCCGTTACATCCGTTACATCCGTTACATCCGTTACACAATCCGTTGCCGAACTTCCTTCTTCCTTCTTCCTTCTTCCTGACATCCGTGACATCCGTTACATAATCCGTTGCCGAACTTCCTTACTTCCATCGGACTGACATCCGTTACATCCGTTACATCCCGTACATTGCTCGTTGCCGAACTTCTACCCCAACAAACAAGCGGCGGGAAAAATCAGATATTCTAAGAAAAACAACTTCCAGATAAACTGATAAAATGCCGCAATTTCTATTTTATCGTCCAAATCAACTTTCGCGCTCCAAAACCACATCAAACCCAAAGCCGCCAAATGAGAAACTGCCAGAAACACTAAATTAACATTAGACAATACGATCGCTCCAGCCAAAGTCGCGCCCAAATAACAAACCGTCAACACCCAGCGAGATAAATTAAAGACGGCAGGCTTGCCCAGCTCAATCGTAAACGTAGTAATATTATATTGCTTGTCGCCTTCCATGTCGGGGATATCTTTAAAAATGGCGATCGCAAACGTAAACACCACAACAAAAACCGTCAGCACCCAAACTTCCGCAGGAATCTCAAAAGACATACTCTCCAAACTCCAGCCCGAAAAAGCGCTTTTCGCCCCTCCCAAACCCAACACCCAATTAAAGTGCAAAAATAACCCTAAATTGACGATCGCGCCCCGCACCGTAAAAATGCACAGCGCCGCCCACAAAGGAAACCGTTTCAGCCGAATTGGCGGCAGAGAATAAGCAGTCCCGATCGCCAAACTAACGCCAACGGTAGCCAGCAAAAACGGGCCTTGTAAAACAGCAGTCAAAATTGCTATAATTCCCGTGGCAATTACAATTAATTCCCCGGTTTTCCGAGAAAACACTCCCGATGCGATCGGCAAATACGGCTTATTAATTTTATCAATTTCAACATCTTCTAACTGGTTCAATCCCACAATATAAATATTGCCGCAAATGCAAGCCAACCAGGCAAAAGCTAGGGGCCCAAATACAGGATTCACAAACAGCCGCGCACTTTGGGCGATCGCGTACAAAGCCAATACACTCAAGCTAGTACCCACAATTGTGTGCGGCCGAGAAAACTCCCAAAATGCCCTCACCCAGCTTTGCTGAGCCGAGCCATTTTTATCAATCCAAGACTTGCCAATCGAATCATTGCCCATAAATCTCACACCCGCACCACACAAATAATATTTTCTAAGGTGTGCATTGCACACCTTACTCATCAACTCAACACTCAAAACTTCTCTGATATATGCCTGCTATTTTACAGCACAAATCATCCCAAAACGAATCAACCCGCTCTGATATCCACGGCTCATCAATCCGAGAGCAAGTGCAGCTTGAATAGTCGTCCAACCGCTAGTTAGCAAACCCCAAATCGCGCTCGGAGTCAAAGCAGAATCGATCACCACATCCCAAAAAGGAGCAACAGCTTTTGACCAATCAGCGGTGCGAATACTTGTCAAAGGCAAACTGCGGACAATTTCCTCGTATTCCGGCAAAGAAATCACATAAGGCAAAGCATAAACCCGGTAAATTTCTGCCAATTCCTTTCTCTCTTCATCAGTTAATTCTCCAGCCGCTTCTCCCAGCGGGCGGTGACACCAAGTTGCCAAAATCAAAGTTCCTCCCGGCTTGAGTACGCGACAGCATTCCTGCAAAAACTTAATTTTGTCGGGCATATGTTCGCCACTTTCGAGCGACCAAACCAAGTCGAAGGACTCGTCAGGAAAAGGCATATTCAAAGCATCGGCCACCAAAAAGTTCACATTGCTTTGAGCATCGGCAATTTTAGCGCGTTCGGTCGCTCTGTTGGCCTGTACCGGACTCAGAGTAATCCCGGTCGCTGTAACGCTAGCGCCCGTTTTATTTAGTTCGGGCGATCGGCTATAATTTTGATCCGCCTCGCCATCCAACTTTAAATTATTTTGAGGGATAGAACTAAACTTTTCGGTCAAATAAAGCGTGCTGCCGCCGATCCCGCAACCGACATCGAGAATGCGGTAAGATTCACACAGTGCCTTCTCTGACGGTACTCCAGCCCATGCCAGCAGTTCTTCTATCAAATCTATCTGAGCCTGTCGGCGCTCTTTTTTCAAATTGCCATCCGGGCCGTAGTAACCGTGGTGCATATGTTCGCCCCACACCTGCTCCCACAAACCGCTAGAAGCGTCGTAAAGTTGCTGAATTTGCTGGTAAAGTGTTGATGTCATCGCCGGATCGCAAGTTATTAAAGGAATTCTACCGTTATTTTCCCGCTGTTGTCATAGAATTTGGCGATTGAGTTCGATCGGTCTCCGGCCTTCGCCAGACAGAGATGTCCTGATTTCCAGCCCGATGATCTATTTGTGGGTTCCCTCTCAAATCTAAAATCTCAAATCTATTTGTGGCTTCCCTCTCAAATCTAAAATCTCAAATCTAAAACCTAAAATCGAATGACTGTCTCGCGAACCATTGCTTTGGGCTTTCTCGCTGTCATCCTCGCAGGTGCTCTATTACTGATGATGCCCTTTTCCACAATTGATGGAACTTGGAGCGATCCAATAACAGCACTGTTTACCTCTACTTCCGCTGTCTGCGTCACGGGCTTGTCGGTTGTGGATGTCGGAAAATATTACTCTTTTTGGGGGCAACTGTGCCTAGTTTTACTGGTGCAAATAGGAGGCTTGGGCTACATGACAGCCACGACTTTCTTGCTGCTGTTATTGGGCCGCCGCTTTGGCTTGAAAGACAAAATTGCTCTGCAACAATCTCTCGACAAATCCGGGCTAGCCGGCGTAGTACAACTCGTGCAGTCAATTCTAGCAACAACGCTTTTGTTTGAATTAACAGGAGTGTTTTTGCTGATGACGGTTTTTGTCCCCCAATACGGATTTAAAGAGGGTGTGTGGTCTGCTATATTTCACAGCGTTAATTCCTTTAACAACGCGGGTTTTAGCATCTATTCAGAGAATTTGATCGGCTACATCAGTTCGCCTATGGTTAACTTCACAGTCAGTGGTTTAATCATATTTGGGGGAATCGGCTATCAAGTAATTATGGAAATGTACCTGTGGCTGCGCGATCGTTTCAACAAAAGCCCTATCTGCACAGTTTTTTCCCTGAACTTCAAAGTTGTTACCACTACAACGGCTGTCCTTTTAATTTTAGGAACCCTAGCCTTTTTGGTGCTGGAATACGACAACCCAGACACTTTCGGCTCTCTAACTTTTCCTCAAAAGCTGATGGCAGCTTGGTTTCAATCTGTTACTCCCCGCACGGCGGGGTTCAATACAATTAGCATTGGCCAAATGACCGAAGCCTCGCTATTTCTGACGATCGCGCTGATGTTTATCGGCGCCAGTCCTGGCAGCACCGGCGGCGGAATCAAAACCACAACTTTTAGGATATTGTTTTGCTGTACCACAGCAGTTATCGAAGGCCAGGAAGATGTGGAATGCTATCAGCGTCAAATCCCGCCAGCAATGATTCTGAAAACCATTAGCGTAGTCTTCGGTTCCCTGTTGGTCGCGTTCACATCTGCAATTTTAATCGAGCTGACCAATCCCGAAGTAGAATTTATCGCAGCGCTGTTTGAAGCAGTTTCAGCTTTTGGCACGGTCGGTCTTTCCACTGGGATTACACCCACGATTTCAGCGATCGGTAAGTTGATTTTGATTGCTACAATGTACATAGGTCGGGTTGGGGTGCTGCTGCTGATAAGTGCTGGATTCGGCGACCCAAAACCCAGGTCTTTTAAGTATGCTGAGGAAAGTTTGTTAGTGGGATAAAAAAATCCTGTCTCGTTGCTGATAATCTAAACAATGGGTGACAACCCAAATCAACTTTTACTACTTACCCAAAAATCAAAAGGAGGCGGCGCTGTCTCTGCTAAAATGTAAACAGCAAGACGCTCAGCGCTGGAAATTTAGTGAACCTGTCATCTTTGAATTTTTTTCGCACTTTGCGCGCCGACAACAAGCAGTTTGCCGTTATTGGTTTGGGACGCTTCGGCAAAGCTGTGTGTTCGACTCTGCACGGCTTGGGTTACGAAGTCTTGGGAGTTGACACCGATGAAAAAAAAGTAACTCAAGCTTTGAACGATCGTATTGCTGCTCACGTTGTGCAGTTAGATTCTACTGAGCCTAGCGCTCTTGCGGAAGCCGGTATATTTGAATTTGAAACAGTGATTGTTGCGATCGGCAATTACCTAGCAGAAAGCATTACCACCACCCTAAATCTTAAGGAAGGGGGGGTACGTCACGTAATAGCCAAAGCTTCTTCGGAAACTCACTTAAAACTGTTGAAAAAAGTCGGCGCAGATCATGTAGTTTTTCCCGAACGAGAAATGGGCTGCTCTGTGGCCCGCCTTCTTACAAAACCCAGCATTTTAGAACGCTTTGACCTCGACCCAGATCACAGCATCGTTGAGTTGCTCGTTCCTGACAAGTTTGACGGTAAAACCGTCTCCGAATTGGAGCTCCGGCGCAGGTATGGTTTGAACTTGCTAGCAGTCGGGCGCGCCGAAAAGTTCGAGATTAATCCGGAGCCAACCGAACGCTTGAGAAAGGGCGACGCGATGGTAGTAATTGGTTCTAATAAAGATATCAATCGCTTGCCAATTTAACAGCTCGCCATTTTACGCACATACAGCAACATTCCTGGACTCAGAAACCCGGTTTCTTGTGTTCCGACTGTCTAAGTCCTAAGCAATTCTTGCGGGATGTTTGAAAATTTAAGCCCCCACAAACCCGGTTTATCTAAGATGAACCGGGTTTCTCTGTCGATCTTTATGTTCTAATTTTTAACCGAAATATCTAAATTTAATTTCACCAATTCTAGGGTTGGTTCCGCCTTTGCGACCCCATCTGACAAATTAGCCAGACAAATCGCGAAGAATTTCAACAAAGTAGCAGCACTCGATCATCGCGCTCCCGCAAATCATAGGAGCGCTAGCCCTGAAAATTCAGCCGACTTTCAAGATTTTTTGCAAATAAGCTTTGCCCAAAACCACCACCGCCAAGACTAGAGCGAGTTCAACAGGCCAAGGACACACCGCCACCAACCAAATTAACGAACACATTCCAATAATTGCAGCTATGGGAGCCGGAATTCCGTCTAGCGTTCTGTTGTCAGTCCCGGCAGTCACCCACCAAGCAATCAAGCATACCGTCAACGGAATCAAGCAACTTGCGATCATGATTTTTACCCCATCAATTTTTTGACATATGGCATCTCAGCATATTGTAACAATACATCAAAGATTCGGAAATGCACCATCAATTGCGATAAAATTTAAGATTACTTACTTAATAAGTAGGTAGGGGGAATTAAACTGCTCAATGTAACAGTATGTAAACAGGGCTGACTTAGCTACGCTTAGGGCTAAGGATACTTTACAATCGTTTACATTGCGTTTTACAGCGCTTACCTACTTACGCTGGAATCATAATAGTTGGTAATTTTTAGCTTCGGCTATCTCCGAAGACAGAATTAGGTTGACATCAGGTAGAATTTAGGGATTTTTCTTTCTACAGAAGTCCTGAAAGCTTTCTACCTTGAGATGAATTGCGATGCGTCCATCTCAGCAAGCTATAGTGAGGATTGCAGTCAGTTACTGTAGAGCGTGAATCAATGCAGGGCAAATTTTTTCGCAAGCCAGAATCAGAAAACATCGATCGCGTCCCCCCAGGTCAATACCTCGCCAACGGCTTTCCTGTGCTGACCTACGGCGATACACCCTCCGTCAGCATTGAAAGTTGGGAATTTAAAGTCTGGGGATTGGCAAAAGCACAAACCTTCACTTGGTCGGACTTCCAGGCCATGCCCCAAAGTAACTTTACTGCGGATTTTCACTGCGTCACTCGGTGGTCAAAACTCGACGTGCAGTGGACGGGAGTCAAAGTCACAGATTTTATGAAGTATGTAGAAGTCGATCCAAAAGCTCTGCACGTCCTGGAACACTGCTACGGCGGCTACACTACCAACATTGCGATCGCCGACTTCCTCCGAGAAGAAAACTTTTTCGCCCACACCGTCTTCGGCGAACCTCTATCCGCAGACCACGGCGGCCCAATGCGGCTCGTAGTTCCCCACCTGTACGCTTGGAAAAGCGCTAAATGGATTAACGGCCTGGAGTTTACAGAAACCGAAGAACTCGGTTTTTGGGAACGCAACGGCTACCATCGGCGGGGCGAACCTTGGGCAGAGGAACGCTACAGCGGTCTGTTTTGATGCGGGCGATCGGGAGCAAAGACGGGGCCAGACCTTCTCTATACAATCTTTCTTGAGGGGCAATCCGGTCTTTTACCGCTTAAATCGGCTGAAATTGCATCTCCTCGATCGCATCTTTGGGATATCTCACCCCACGGGATATATTTAATTCAACCAAAATACCTAGACCCAAAGATCGCATTTTGTAGGTAATTTACCCGATAGATAAACTACTTTAACTCCCCTACACAAGTCCCAAAAACAAATATTCCCAGTTTCGGGTTAATAGAAAACTCTTTTAACTGTCAGTACCCACGAATATTACCGTATTTATACTTAAGTGTTTGCTATTGAGGATTTAGACTTGAGAATATAATAAAAAATTAGCATAAGCCCCATCCCCATCACTTTGGCAGCCCCGCGCTCCCATGCCCGCGACTGCAAGGTTTCAAGCCACAATATTTATAATTATTTAGTGGGTATTATGAGGGAGCCATCCCCCGCGGGCTACGGCTAGCGACAGCATTTATGAAGGATATGTAAAGGCTTGATAAAGAATATGTCAAACTTTACCTAAAGTGATCCAAATACAAACAAAGTATCGCATAATGAAAATATTAAGACCATCGCACAAAAGGAACAGGTTTATGAATACCAAACTATTATCCGCCCTAACAGCTACCGCCGCCGCCACAGCTCTGTTTGGCGTCGGAGCTCCAGCTCAGGCCTTCTCCTTTGGCACCAACGGCATCACATTCAGCCAAGATACCAGCGTCAAGTTTAACTTCAAAGAATCTCACGGTGGGTATACTTCCTCTTTGGGCATCTACAGTGTGAACAACTCGGCGACCTCTCTAGTTAGCACCCTGTTTTCGGAAACTAAATCCTCAGACAACGGTGGCGCGGACGAATGGAAAGGAACTCTGGGCAATACAGTCTTGGGTCCTGGCTCGGCAGTATTCACATTCCTGGCAAATCAAATTTATACTTTGGGACTCCACAGCCGCTTCGGAGCCGGCACTGTCTACTCGACCTCAGCCTTGAACGGTGGCAGCCAGCAAGCGGTGTTTGGCGCACAATCGCAACTGTGGGACGCACTCAACAAAGAAAAAACGAACGTCTTCAAAGCTGCCGGACAATACACAAACGGAACAGGTTCTCTGTTGAATGGAGGCACACTAATCTCCTTCGACGATCGCGGTAACGGAAAGGACGCAGACTTCCAAGATTTCACAGTCAGCGCAGAAGCAGTTCCAGAACCGATGACAATGACTGGTTTGGCTCTTGGTTTAGGTGGCTTGATTGCAGCGCGTCGCCGCCGTGCTAGCAAGACTACTTCATGATATTTTTCAAATGGGAACAATCTCATCATTTACGTTTGACAAAATAAAATTCAATTTGGAGGCGCGCTAATGAGAAATAGGCTCGCCTTTTGCTTGATTTGAAAAGTCAGAAGGGAGAAGTCATATCAATTCTGGTTGCACTCCTCCGGAATTGCTGACTGTTGACTGTTGACTGTTGAGTGTTGACTCGGCGTCGCCAAACTGAATGATGGTTGAGTGTTGAATGTTGACTCGATTTTACGCCCGACTTTCGCAGCGCGGATTTGATATCAGAGGGAAGTTCGGCAACGCCCAGTGTACGGGATTTAATGGATTTAACGGATGGGTGTTGAGGGAAGAAGTCAAGCGTGAAACAAGAGGATTTTTCCCACTACCCCACTCTCCCACTCTCTCCCTCTCCCAACTCAAAATTCAAAACTCACTCACGGTAAATTGTTCGATCGTACAAAGTCACCAGTAATATCATTCCGGTGTTACCGGAAATGATATTACTGGTGACTGTTGACTGTTGACTGTTCACGGTGTCAACAGTCAACAGTCAACAGTCAACAGTCAACTCGAATTTACTATTCCGATGAAGAGTGGATTTGATATAAGCTGTTCGACATTCAAACTGCAATATTTGTGGGCCAGACCCCATACTGCAAGGGGTGGAGGCAATAAATTTAAATGACTAACAGCTTACCGGTTGAGGAATTTTAATGTCCGCCCGGATGCACGCTACTTTAATCGCCACCACAGCCCTGGTGTGTGTCCGTCGCACCTGTGCTTGTTCGCGCAGCGTCCAATAGCGGACAATAAGATGCAAAGAACCATCGTTAAAGCCTGAAGTATCAACATCATAGGCTAAATTTAAAGGCCAGTTAGTTCGCCTGTGGGGCAGACCTATTAGTAAACTGTTGTGCATTTAAATTGTATATTGAGGGCGTGAGCTCCGGCCCAACCCCTACTCCCCACACAAGTAAAGATTTATTTGACTATGCAATTTAAATGCGGATTAGCTTACCCGCACTGAATTGGTAAAGACGATCGCCTTCGGCAGGATAACTCGCTCTCCCCGATCACTAATAATTTGAGTTGAAGGCAGCAAAATCTTTTCAACAGTACCTTCAAAGCCTTCTACAACTATCCGATCGCCCAATTGAAACGGTTCGTGCAACAGCAACAATATTGGGAGCATCTCAATGAAAGCAGCCCAGCCCAAAATTGGAGTTAGGAGCCAGGAGTCAGGAGTCAGGAGGAAAGAGTCAGAAGGAAGGAGGAAGAAGAAGTGTTTTTACAAATATGAGATGCTCCCACAATATTTCCGCTAAAAAGTATTTGAAGATGTCTGGGAACGGGAAACTAATCCCTACGGAACCAAGTCCTAACCAACTGATGATATCTGCAGGCTGCCAAGCTGGGAACGCCACGCAGGCCCTCAAACTTCCAGCCGCCCCAGTGAGAGTGTCAAATAATTAAAGAAGGCCACGCTAACACAAAAGATTGAGATCGATCGCCCGACAAGAATGTTTGACTCTCGCTGTGCAGGTGACTCCATCCACTAGCTCGCTAATCATTAAAACACAATCAAAATTTAAGATTAGCAGCGCCGACCCCGATCGAGTAAAATCACAGCACTTGCCCCCCGATGACTTAATCTGCTAAAACTAACAAAGTTTGATGATTTCTGAGAAATAACATACATGGTTGCTACATCCGTCAAGATTAAACACGAAGTCAAAGACTTGTCCCTCGCCCCCTTGGGAAAGCAACGCATCGAGTGGGCCGGCCGGGAAATGCCCGTTTTGCGGCAAATTCAAGAACGCTTCGCTAAAGAAAAGCCTTTTGCTGGCATTCGCTTGGCTGCTTGCTGCCACGTAACCACAGAAACCGCTCATTTGGCAATCGCCATCAAACTCGGCGGTGGCGACGCCGTACTGATCGCCAGCAACCCCTTGAGCACTCAAGATGACGTAGCGGCTTGCTTAGTTGAAGACTACGGCATTTCCGTCTTCGCCCTCAAAGGAGAAGACGCGGCTACCTACGAACGTCACGTCTACACAGCCCTAGACCACCGCCCCAATATTATCATCGACGACGGCAGCGACGTAGTAGCGGCCCTGATCCAGCACCGCCCGAACCAAATTTCCGACTTAATCGGAACTACCGAAGAAACTACCACAGGCATCGTGCGCCTGCGGGCCATGTTGAAAGACGGCGTGCTGACTTTCCCCGCAATGAACGTCAACGACGCCGACACCAAGCACTTCTTTGACAACCGCTACGGTACCGGTCAATCTACCCTAGACGGCATTATCCGCGCTACCAATATTTTGTTGGCCGGTAAAAATATTGTGGTTGCAGGTTACGGTTGGTGCGGCAAAGGCACGGCACTGCGCGCCCGCGGTATGGGTGCTAACGTAATTGTCACCGAAATCGATCCGATTCGGGCGATCGAAGCAGTGATGGACGGTTTCCGCGTCATGCCGATGGACGAAGCAGCAACAGTCGGAGATATATTCATTACCGTTACGGGCAACAAACACGTCATTCGTGCCGAACATTTCGAGACAATGAAAGACGGTGCAATTGTTTGCAATTCCGGTCACTTCGACATTGAAATTGACCTCAAATCTCTCGGCGCAAAAAGCACCGACGTGAAAACGGTTCGGTCTTTCACTCAAGAATATCACCTCAATAATGGCAAGTCGATTATTGTGTTGGGCGAAGGCCGTTTGATCAACTTGGCAGCAGCCGAAGGACACCCCAGCGCCGTGATGGATATGAGCTTTGCTAACCAAGCTTTAGCCTGCGAATATCTAGTTACGAACAAAGGCAAACTAGAGCCTGGTATTCACTCAATCCCCGTGGAAGTTGACAAAGAAATTGCCCGTCTCAAATTGGAAGCAATGGGTATTCACATTGATACCTTGACTGCCGAACAAATTGAGTACACAAACTCTTGGACTTCGGGCACTTAATCATCGTTTATTGTTCCCAAGCTGTGCCGGGGAATAAATATAAGGAGGCTCTGCCTCCCTCATGGGGAGTCGAGGCAGAGCCTCGCTTATATGCGTTCCCAGGCAGAGTCTAGGAACGAGCGATGACTAATGACTAATGACTACTGACTTCTTCTTACCAAATTAGTGAATCAAAATGGTTGAATGGATAACTAACACAATGCAATCGATGGGCTATCTCGGAATTGGCCTGTTGATGTTTTTAGAAAATATTTTCCCCCCCATACCCTCAGAATTGATTATGCCGCTGGCAGGATTCACGGCCTCAAAGGGTGATGATATGGAGTTAGCGCCGGCGATCGCAGCAGGAGTAATCGGTACAATTCTGGGCGCGCTTCCCTGGTACTATGCGGGTAAATTATTGAGCGAAGAACGCTTGAGGAATTTAGCCGACAAATACGGCAAGTGGATCACAGTATCGGGCGCCGATATTGACAAAGCAAATAGATGGTTTAACAGACACGGCAACAAAGCCGTGTTTTTGTGTCGCCTCGTACCGGGAGTTCGCACCCTAATTTCCCTGCCCGCTGGCATCAATAATATGCCTTTAATTCCTTTTTTACTATACTCAACCGGCGGCACTCTTTTATGGGTAAGTTTCCTGACTTTTGCCGGATATAAACTAGGGGAAAATTATACACTTGTAGAGGATTATCTGGGCCCGGTTTCCAAAATAGTTGCGGTGATTATAGTCATCTGGTGTATTTTGTGGATTGTGAAGAAGAATATGCAAAAAGAATAAAATTCTAGATAAATGCAGACATCCCCAAAAACATCTGCGTTTATCTGCGTCTATCTGCTATTATCGGCGGTTAAAAATCAAGTTATCAAAAATTTATACAAATATTTATGATTGGTTGAGGTTTAGGCAGATAATCGTGGCAAAATAGGGAACATTGCTATCCGCGCTGTTAAGATATGTACGAAAAAATTGTAGCCCCGACAACTGGTTCTAAAATTACTTTCAAAGACGGTTTGCCGATCGTCCCCAATGACCCGATTATTCCCTTTATTCGTGGCGACGGTACCGGCGTTGACTTGTGGCCAGCATCCCAGAAAGTCATGGATGCTGCGGTAGAAAAGGCTTACGGTGGCGATCGCAAAATCAACTGGTTTAAAATCTATGTAGGCGACGAAGCCTGCGATGTCTACGGTACTTACCAATATCTGCCCCAGGATTCCTTAGACGCCATCAAAGAATACGGAGTCGCCATCAAAGGGCCACTGACAACCCCAATCGGGGGCGGCATTCGATCGCTAAACGTAGCTTTGCGGCAAATCTTTGACCTTTACGCCTGCGTGCGGCCCTGCAAATATTATGCTGGAACACCATCGCTACACAAAACCCCTGAACTCCTAGATGTAATTATTTACCGGGAAAATACAGAAGATATTTACCTCGGAATTGAATGGGCCAAAGGCAGCGAAATCGGCAAAAAATTGATTGAATTCCTCAATAATGAGTTAATTCCCGCAACACCAGAACATGGCAAAAAACAAATTCGCCTCGATTCTGGCATCGGAATTAAACCCATTAGCAAAACAGGTTCTCAGCGTTTAGTACGGCGGGCCATTACCCACGCTTTACGGTTGCCGAAAGATAAGCAGCAAGTGACTTTGGTGCACAAAGGCAACATCATGAAATATACCGAAGGAGCTTTCCGAGATTGGGGTTATGAATTAGCAACCACCGAATTTCGCGAACAGTGCGTAACTGAAAGAGAGTCTTGGATTCTGGGCAACAAAGAAAAAAATCCCGACATTAGCTTAGAAGATAATGCTCGCCAAATAGACCCAGGATACGATGCCTTGACCCCAGAAAAACAAGCCAAAATTCGTCAAGAAGTAGCCGACGTTCTGTTTGCAATTTGGGACAGTCACGGCAGCGGCCAGTGGAAAGAAAAAATCATGGTCAACGACCGAATTGCTGACAGTATTTTTCAACAAATTCAAACCCGACCGGCCGAGTATTCGATTTTGGCGACAATGAATCTGAACGGGGATTATTTGTCCGATGCGGCCGCCGCCATTGTCGGTGGATTGGGCATGGGTCCCGGTGCTAATATTGGTGATGAATGTGCAGTTTTTGAGGCGACTCACGGCACTGCGCCGAAACACGCTGGTTTGGATAAAGTCAATCCCGGTTCCCTGATTTTGTCCGGGGTAATGATGTTAGAATACATGAGATGGCAGGAGGCAGCAGACTTGATTAAGAAGGGTTTGGGAGCGGCAATTTCTAACGGTGAAGTTACTTACGATTTGGCGAGGTTGATGGAGCCGCCGGTGCCTGAGTTGAAGTGTTCGGAGTTTGCTGAGGCGATTATTAAGCATTTCGCGGATTGAGTTCCTCGGTGCGCCAACAATTGAGTGCTGGAAGCAGGTCATAAAATCATTCCAATCCTGAATCAGCAGTAGCTTTAAAACAACACCGCGATCTTCTATGTATTGGTACACTTGCCAAGATAGGGATAGCGGTGTTATAAAGTTCTTGAGTCCCCGAGCAATTATCACTCATTCGCGAACAATTAGTTAGGGTAGGGAAGCAAGGGGGCAACCCCAGGGAATTTCTCCTAAACCTATATATATCCCGAATTATGACAACTTGTACAGATACTGGAGTTTTTATGGAAAATAAAGAGAAAACTGATACGATGCGGGTTTTGATTCTGGCGGATGTTTGCAATCCTGAGTGGCCTTCTTTACCGGTGGTTGGATATAAATTTGCGCGGGCGATAAGCAATTATGTTAATGCTACGGTTGTTACCCAAATTAGGAATAAACAAAATATCGATAAAGTCGGAATGGGTAACGCTAAAATAGTTTATATAGATACAGAAAAAGTTGCTGCTCCCATTCAAAAGCTAACGACTTTACTAAGTGGCTCAAACAAAGCCTGGACAATTAACGCAGCGCTGGGTTATTTCAGCTATCTCGCCTTTGAGTGGGAAGTCTGGCAGCGCTACAAGCAAGAGTTGCAAAGCGGGAATTTCGATGTCGTTCACCGGATTACCCCGATGTCGCCCACGCAGCCAAGTCCTATCGCAGCTTGGAGTCCTATTCCTTTTTTGCTAGGGCCTCTCAACGGCGGGCTGCCTTGGCCGAAAGCTTTCACAACAGAGTTGAAGCGGGAGCGCGAGTGGTTGAGCTATGTGCGAAATGCTTACAGGTTAATGCCTTTTTACCGCTCTACTTATGAACGTTCAGCAGGAATTCTGGCGGCATTCGATCACACGATCGTAGATTTGCCAGCCTCAGCGAGATCGAAGACAATTAATTATGCCGAAGTTGGCATCGATCCCGAATTGTTTAAGCTACCCGAACGCTCTAGTAGCGAACAAGTGACGGTACTGTTTGCCGGGAGGCTAGTTCCCTATAAATTGCCAGAAGTTGTCATTCGCGCTTTCGCTAACAGTTCGATTTTGCAGCAGCATAAATTAGCGATCGTTGGCGACGGACCCGAACGTCCTAGACTAGAACAATTAATCGCAGAACACAATTTAGGCAACTGCGTTAAACTTTTAGGTCAAAAAACCCAAGCTGAAGTGGGAGAATTGATGCGCCAAGCTGAGATTTTTGCTTTTCCCTCGATTCGCGAACTGGGGGCTGGCGTTGTGGTTGAGGCAATGGCCTGCGGTATGGCTTGTGTTGTAGTTGACTACGGCGGACCAGGTGCGCTGGTAGGACCCGATCGGGGGATTAAAGTTCCTATCGGTAATTTTGACACACTGGTAAAATATTTTACCGCAGAACTCGAACAGCTTGTCGCCGATCGCGATCGTGTTGTACGCATGGGCATTGCAGCCCACAATTACGCCATGAATCACTATTCCTGGGATGTTAAAGCTCAGCAGATGCTGCAAGTTTATCAATGGTTAGCAAGTCATGGCAGTGTCAAACCGGATTTTGAGCAACAGTCAAATACCTTGTGACCGTTCGTCAAGTTTAATTCTCAGTTAGGACTTCCGCCAACTGCCATGCCGCGCTCAACGGCGGGACGCTTCTGCACGGTTTCTACCCAACGTTTAAGGTGGGGGTGGTTGTCGAGGGTTAATCCTTGAAATTCATAAATAGCAACCCAGGGATAGGTAGCAATGTCGGCGATAGAATAGTCGCCGCAGATGTACTCGTATTTTGCTAGTTGAGTGTCTAATACTCCGTAGAGGCGCAAGGTTTCTTTTTCGTAGCGCCCAATCGCATAGGGAATTTGTTCGGGTGCAAAGCGTTTGAAGTGGTTTAGCTGACCGAACATCGGGCCGACGCTGGCCATTTGAAACATCAGCCATTCCATAACTTGAAAGTATTTTTGTTTGTCGGTTGGCAGAAATCTGCCGCTTTTTTCGGCAAGATAGATCAGAATAGCGCCGGACTCGAAGACGGTGATGCCGTTATCTCGATCGACTATCGCCGGAATTTTGCTGTTGGGGTTGATGGCGATGAATTCTGGGCTAAATTGGTCGTTTTTTGTGATGTCAATGACGTGCACGTTGTAGGGTAAACCTATTTCTTCGAGCATGATCGAGACTTTGCGACCGTTCGGGGTAGTAAAAGTGTAGAGGTCAATCATAGTTGTGATGTTAAGTTGAAAGTTGGCAAGGCAGGAAATAACCTGATATAATATCACAATTTGGACGAAAATTGCGTATTTTAGATATATACTGTTAAAATTATATTCTAATAATAGAAGAATAACGATCGCTCGAAATGGACATTATTGAAATTCTCAAAGACGATTATCAACGATTTCCCGATAATCAGACTTACAGCATCTATGCAAAAGATGTTTATTTTGAAGATCCGGTGAATCGATTTACCGGAGTCGATCGCTACCGCAAAATGATCGGGTTTATGGGGACTTTTTTTCAGGATGTAAATCTCGATTTGCACGGGATTTCGCAGTCTGGAGATACTATAGACACTCGCTGGACTCTGAGCTGGATCGCACCGCTACCTTGGAAACCGAAAATGGCGATCGCCGGTAGGAGCGAACTGAAAGTCAACAGCGACGGTTTAATTGTTTCTCACATCGATTACTGGGACTGTTCGCGGTTGGATGTGCTCAAACAGCTTGTATTTCTTCGGAAAACTAATGTTTGAGAATTTGGCTTAGGTTTTTTAGCAATAAAAAATAGTTTTTCAAGAGCGAGAGCCCTTTTTTAACCGCAGATGTTAGCAGATAAACACAGATGAACGCTGATGGATTTTTATTTGTTGCAATTGATAGCTGAGATAAATAATTTTAACTGATATTGACATTGCAGCAATTTCGTGAGTCACAGGAAATGTGCTGTGTCCGGCTGGTGCTTGTCGCCAAAATTAAGCGCCGACTAAATTAATCTCTGTTACAGAACGTTACAATAAAGAAGTAAAGAATTTTCAGGCGAGCTAAACAATCAATGCGCTTAATATTAATGACCGGAAAAGGTGGCGTCGGCAAAACCTCCGTAGCCGCTGCGACTGGGCTGCGGTGTGCCGAATTGGGATACAAAACCCTAGTGCTGAGTACAGATCCCGCTCACTCCTTAGCCGACAGCTTCGACATGGAACTCGGACACGATTCGCGGCTGGTAAAACCGAATTTGTGGGGAGCAGAATTAGACGCTCTCAGGGAATTAGAAGGCAATTGGGGAGCCGTTAAGCGCTACATTACTCAAGTCTTGCGAGCGCAGGGGCTCGAAGGGGTGCAAGCTGAAGAATTAGCTATCTTGCCAGGAATGGATGAAATCTTCGGTTTGGTGCGAATGAAGCGGCATTACGACGAAGGCGAATTTGATGTTTTAATTATCGATTCGGCTCCGACTGGCACTGCATTGAGACTGCTAAGTTTGCCGGAAGTTGGCGGCTGGTACATGAGAAAATTTTACAAGCCGCTGCAAGGCATATCAGCCGCTCTTAGACCTTTAGTTGAACCAATTTTTAGACCAATTGCGGGTTTTTCTTTACCAGACAAAGAGGTGATGGATGCACCTTACGAATTTTACGAACAAATCGAAGCTTTGGAAAAGGTTTTAACTGACAATACTGTGACTTCGGTAAGGTTAGTTACCAATCCCGAAAAAATGGTAATTAAAGAATCTCTGCGCGCTCATGCCTATTTGAGTTTGTACAATGTAGCCACAGATTTAGTAGTAGCTAACCGGATTATTCCCGCAGAAGTAACTGACCCATTTTTTAAACGGTGGAAAGAAAGCCAGGAACAGTACCGTCAGGAAATTCACTCAGATTTCATGCCGCTGCCAGTTAAGGAGGTGCCACTTTATTCCGAAGAAATGTGCGGTTTGCCAGCTTTGGAACGGTTGAAAGAAACGCTTTACAAAGACGAAGATCCAAGTCAAGTTTATTACAAAGAAAATACGATTAAGATCGTCCAGGAAAACAATCAATATAGTCTTGAACTGTATTTGCCCGGAATTGCTAAGGATCAGATCCAGTTGACCAAAACGGGAGATGAGTTGAATGTTCGGATTGGGAATCACCGCCGTAATTTGGTGTTGCCGCAAGCTTTAGCGGCGCTGCAACCTTCGGGGGCGAAGATGGAGGATGATTATTTGAAGATTAAGTTTGCTTAACAGGACTTAGGCACTCTTAACCTAAAAAACCCGGTTTCTAGGAAAAATCGTGGATAATCCCTTGAGATATTCACGCAGAAACCGGATTTTTTTCCCGCGTGCAGGTATTGAGCTATTCAGCAGACTTACGCCATTCTTGTCCGAGGCGAACTGCTTTGTCAAAAGTAGCACGGTTGCGTCTGCGTTTATGAGACAGTGACTTTTGTAATGGTATCAATTCCGATTGTACCGGAATGATTTAACCGCAGAGGGCGCAGAGTCTGCAGAAGAGAGAGATGAATAATTCCGATGTCAACGGGTTGGATATGAGATGCTGCTGGCTAGATACAATTAACATGATTTAGCATGAACGACTTCCTTTAATGCCTCATCAATCACTGCATCGCTGACACCTCGACGCTTCAAACTTGCTACTAAGGCTGTCACTGTCTCGCTCTCAAATCGTTCTAAATCAACGCGCAAACCTTGACCGATATAAGCACGAATTAATGGCTGATAACCCGAAAAACCCAACAATGGTGCAACTTTTTTTAGATCTTCCACAACATCTTCGGGCATACGAATCGTCACGCTAGTCATTGGACGGTTTCGATCTAATCTCTGCTTTAATGCTTCAACTTTCATACTCTGCCCTCTCCTGACGAGTTGCTTTACGTGCTGAAATAATCCGAATGACATTTTCTTCACGCTCAATGTGAACCACATACAGTAGATTCCACCGGCTATCTAGCCCAATCACAGCATCACGCGCTTCCTCATTGCGGCTGGCATCAACCACAACTAGAAATGGGTCGAAGAAGACTTCAGCAGCTTGTTGAAAAGTAACCCCATCATGATTTGTGGGATTTATCCGCGCTTTTCCCTCGTCCCATACAAAGGTAATGCCATTGAGCACGAAGTATACATTCATGCTCCCTAGTATAGGTAAAATGTATTTACAATGTCAATACGTTATTCACAAAAAACGATCGTTTTCAAACTACTGCCACAGCCTGTGCTGCTTGTTGGGGCCTTTCAATTGTGTGTCTGCATAAATATTTCAAAGTCAACTAGATCAACTAACCCATAACCATTCTCAGAGAACCGATATTCTCCTCGTTCTAGTGCATCCGCAAAGGTTTCCAGATAAACTCGAAAACTAGGTGCAATAAGCCCTCTAGTAGCCTCCCGCCACTCAACAATAATGACTTGTCCAACATTTCCGCCTGCTGCTGGAGCTAAATCTACGCATTCGCAAGCACCATTGCTTTCGTTTGTGAATGGAATCCAATTCGGGTTCCACCAACCGTTCCAGATTCCTTCAAAAATGTGGTCACAATCGCACCTAAAATTATCGTCTGAACACTCCTGCCATTTTTCAGATATTTCGATCGCGCTTTGGAGAGAGAGGAACTCCAAGTGGGGGAACAGGGAAGGTTGAGTCGAGGAGGGATATTATTCCCTGCCCCTCTCAGTTAGATCTGGGCGTGCGATTTTCACCGCACCCAGCT